>QIJI01000174.1 GCA_003231795.1 Gammaproteobacteria bacterium | reverse complement strand
GGGGTGGCCAGTTGCCATTGGTTGGCCGTGATCCCAGTTCTGCTATCTTTTCACCCGCCGCGAAAACTTTACCACTACTTAAACCATCCAGTGACGAATGGCACTTGGTTAAGCGTTTAAGGGTGACCATTTACCCGCACCTCTTCTTGGGCAATGGGCCTTGGTTTGGTGAGTAGCGGAAACTGTTTCGGTCTTCGTTTCACGGCGCGTGGTTCAATGCGTCCCGGACGATTACCAACGCGCTGTTGCGCGATCAGAATGAACAGAGTCACGAGTTGACTATCGCCGTCACCACCTATCGGAGTCTGTCGCCAGGCATTCCATAGTTGCAGTGTATGTTTGAAACTGAGCTGCCGCGGCATGATATCGGCCAGGGAGGCAGCCTGGGCCATCAACAATCGGATTAAATTGTAGGCCAGCAGGTAGACCCAGATCTCTTTCTCCGCCATTGCCGGTGTCCGACAACTCAACAGATCCATACCCAGAGTTGTCTTGATGTTGCGTAGATCGACTTCGATATTCCATCGGTCCCGATAGAACGCCTTGAGGTCAGCTTTGGTGACGTATTTCGGATTAAGCAGTGTCGTCACCAGCGTTTTTCCCCCAGTGTGCAATTCCCGTACTAACAGGCTGTCAGGCGCCTGATCGTATGCTTCCTGAGACATCCAGTCGGGCCTCATCTTCGGCTTTTGCAAGGTGATCAAGTGATCACGTGGGGCCAGCTGCTTGCCTTTGCGAAAGTCCGTACTACGCTTGCGCGAACCGTGTTGTTCGAAGACACCATCCACCTCTTTTTCGCGGAGGGCACAGAGCAAGAAGTAGGTCGCGTAGTAGGCATCACCCATCAGGATATCGCCTGGATTGAGGGTGTCGAGTAGCGCTCTGAGCATTGATTGTTCATCGCTTCCTTTGCCCTTGCAAGGACCGGTTGCGGCATTGAGCAGTGCCCCGCTGCCAAGGCAGATAATGCCGACCATACGGCAGATGGGAAACCCCAATCCCAGACGCTGACTACCGGGTTGGGGATAGGCTAGTTGGTTGTCCTGCGTATCCGGCATAGATACCGTCGCGCCATCCACGAGTCTGACAGGACGACCCCGCCAATGCCAGGCTTCGGGACTGTTAGCGGTTATCATTGTGCCCGCGTAACAGGCCAATTGCTTGACCATATCCAGAGGCAGGCGCTGGCGCGCCAGACAGTACGAACCGGTATGTGTACTGCAGACCGACAATCCCCCCAGTAAGCGTTTGATGGCGCAATCGTTCACTGCCTTTTGGCAGGAGCTATCTGAGCTCATCGCCTGAGCCAGAAACATGGACAGTGTTTCCGTGGGTGGGAACAGGCGCTCACGATGTTCTGGCAGTAAGGATTCCACTTTATGCAGAAATTCCGGGCTGGTCAGCAGGTTAAAATAGGCATAGGAATCACGGTTGGCGGCGTGATGGTTGATGCGTTTTAGTTGATGAAGCGCGGCACGTCGATTAGGATGCATTAGGGCTGGTTCTCCGGTGAGCAGATGTTGGTTTTGCTGCTTATATCTTATCACCAGAACCAGCCTGTTTTGCCCTCAATATCAATCAGTTAACGCTTAACCAAGTGCCATTCTATACTGTCCCCGCTAACCCAACTCCTTCAGCTTTCGCGTCAGCGTGTTGCGTCCCCAGCCGAGTAGACGAGCCGCGTCCTGTTTACGTCCCCGAGTAGCCTCCAGCGCACAGTCGAGCAAGGTTTTTTCGAAGACTTTCGTGGCGTGTTTGAGAATGTCGGTTTCTCCCCGGGATAGTTGCTGTTTGGCCCAGCAGCATAATGGCGATTGCCAGTCCTCCAGTTCAGACATCATTTCGGTTGATTCGCTGTCCGCGTTATCGCTCGATGCACAGGCACGCGCCACCAGTTTAAGCGCATCGTCGATATCAAATGGTTTGGGTAGATACTCGAAGGCACCTTCCTGGTAGGCCTGAACCGTGGTGTCGAGATCGGCATAGGCGGTCATCACTATGATTGGAATTTGGGCTGCGATATTTTTGATTTGTTTCAATAATTCAAAGCCATTGATACCCGGCATGCGCACATCGGTAATAATGAGTTGAGGACGATCATCGGGCGAGGCGCGTTTGAATCGGGTTAATGCAACCGAGCCGGATTCATAGACGGCAACCTGGTATCCATTGTTGCTCAGGGTTTTCTCAAGCACCCAGCGCATCGATTGATCGTCGTCAATGATCCAGACCAGGGGTCCGGCAGTTGCTGAATTCATGTGCGCTCCAGAGGCAGAATTACGCTGAAAGTTGTGCCATTTTCATTGCTTTGAAGATGGATCGTGCCGCCATGGCGCGAAATAATATCCTGCGCGATTGGCAGGCCCAGCCCGTTGCCATCGGCTTTATCGGTAATCATGGGTAAAAAAATGGTTTCACTGAGCTCCTTCGATATACCGCGACCGCTATCGCTGATATCGATCTGAACCACCAGTGGATGGGTGATCTTCCCGATGGTAAATTGACGACCGATGCGGGTTTTGAAACCGATGCTACCCTTGCCATCGATAGCTTGTACCGCATTACGGGTTAAGTTTAAAAAAGTCTGAATCAATAAATCGTGATCGGCCATACACTCTGGAATACTGGGATCGTAATCGCGGTAAATAGTGATTCGTTCGGGTTCCGCGGCGAGAATGATCTTGCGAATATGTTCCAGCACCTCGAGAACATTGACCGGATTGCGGCTGATTCGACTGTCACAGCCGAGCATGTTTCTGGTCAACGCCTGCAGTCGATCCACTTCGTAGATGATAACTTCGGTGTATTCGTACCAGTCCGGATTGTCGAATTCCTTCTGCAGCAATTGCGCGGCGCCGCGTATCCCACCCAGCGGATTGTTGATTTCATGTGCCATGCCGCGCGCCAGTTGCTGACTCGCCTGCTGTTGCATTTGATTCTGTTGTTCGCGGGCAAATTGTGCCTGGCGTTCCAGGGGTCGAATTTCAATCAGCAATTCATCATCCTGGGACTGATGGTAGAGCGGATAGACACTATAGTCGGCCGAAATTGACTTCCCGTTGGAAAAGGTAATGGTCGCTTCATGTTCGGTTAACGCGATCGCGTCGAGTTTCAGCCGGGTCAACAGGCTGGAAGGTTCGAAACGACTGAGCAGACTGTCAAAGCGCCGCCCGATTAATTTTGCCGCGCTGCACTCGAACAGGGCTTCGGCGGTCGCATTGGCGTAACTCACGCAAAGATTGCTGTCCAGACACAAAATCGATGCGTTGAGCGAATCCAGAATGCGGTCGCTTAACGCAGTCGAGGGCATTAGCTTGACACTGGACTGTTGCATTCGACTGGGCTCAGACAAAAAAGCCCAGATGCGGGCTAAAGACTGTAGTACATGTCAAATTCAGCCGGGTGGGTTGCCAGTCGCAGGCGTTGTACTTCCTCGTTCTTGAGGCTGATGTAGCTGTCGATGACGTCATCGGTAAATACGCCACCTGCCTTGAGGAAATCGCGGTCCTGATCAAGCGCTTCGAGTGCCTGTTCAAACGAGAACGCGACTTGCGGAATTTCAGCTTCTTCTTCCGGCGGCAAATCGTAAAGATCCTTGTCCATGGCGTCGCCCGGGTGAATCTGGTTTTTGATTCCGTCGAGTCCGGCCAGCATCAACGCGGCAAAACAGAGATAGGGATTGGCAGTTGAATCAGGGAAACGAACTTCGATGCGCCGCGCTTTGGAATTGCTGACGTAGGGAATACGAATTGAAGCAGAGCGGTTACGGGCCGAGTAAGCCAGCATAACAGGTGCCTCGAATCCGGGAACCAGGCGCTTGTAGCTGTTGGTTGCGGCATTGGCAAATGCATTGATCGCGCGCGCGTGTTTGATGACTCCACCGATGTAAAACAACGCAGTTTCAGACAGGCCGCCATAACTTTCACCGGAAAACAGATTAACCCCGTCCTTGACCAGTGACATATGTACATGCATGCCGCTACCATTGTCACCTACCAGGGGTTTGGGCATGAAAGTAGCCGTTTTGCCGTAACTGTGTGCGACGTTGTGAATGCAGTACTTCAGTGTTTGCACTTCGTCTGCCTTACGTACCAGGGTATTGAATGCAACTCCGATTTCACACTGCCCGGCAGTACCGACTTCGTGGTGATGTACCTCAACCTGCAGGCCCATTTCTTCCATCGCCAGACACATTGCAGAACGGACATCGTGCAGTGAATCGACTGGTGGAACCGGGAAGTAACCTCCCTTGACGCCGGGACGGTGACCGATGTTGCCATCTTCATAATCATTGCCCGAACTCCAGGCCGCTTCTTCCGAACCAATTTGATACGAGCAATGCCCCATTTCGGTTGTCCACTTGACGTCGTCAAATACGAAAAACTCATTTTCCGGACCGAAATAGGCGGTATCCGCGATTCCGGATGCCTTCAGGTAAGCTTCGGCGCGCAGTGCGATTGAACGCGGATCGCGCTCGTAACCTTCACCGGTCGCCGGTTCGATAACATTGCAGGTAATGTTGATGGTCGGTTCATCGGTAAACGGATCGAGAATTGCCGTATCCGCGTCGGGCATCAGGATCATGTCCGATTCGTTGATGCCTTTCCAGCCTGCAACCGAGGAGCCATCGAACATTTTACCCTCGCTGAAAGTGTCCTCTTCGAGCATGGCTGACGGAAACGAAATGTGCTGTTGTTTACCTTTGGTATCGGTAAAACGAAAATCGACGAACTTGACGCCGTACTCATTAATTTTGCTTAACACATCAGTGGCCGACATGGCTCAATCTCCAGATTTGAGGAATAAAAAACTGTGTCGAATTGTACCGAAAATTACGGCTATGCCAATTAATTGTGCAAAAGCGAGGCGTGTTCGATTACGATGCACCTAATTGGTGCAAATTAATCAGGGGCTCTCTAGATAGTAGATATTAACCTTACCGATGTAGTCGAGAGACAGTGCCCTTTGCTGTAATTCGTAAATAGCGGATCGGTGTTGCGCTTGATCAAGGGGAATAACAATATCGACTTCGATCAGCGAGTCGAGATAATGCAGTTTAATCTGACTTATTTGGTGGTGTAATTCGATATCCTGCCAGCGATTCCGAAGATCATCTTCGATGCGGCTGCGCCCCGGCAATTTCGCCAGTAGCGACTCTTTGACGTCATCGTTCAAAGGATCGATATGGACTTGCAAATCGATCACCTGTGGAAACTTGCGTTTGACTAGCTGCTCCACTTTGTGGGCAATAAAATGTGCTTCTGAAACGCTCAGATCGGAACCCACTTCGATATGAGCATCGATATATCCAAGTCCTCCCATCGAACGCGAGCGCAGATTGTGAATCCCGATGACACTGTCATAGGCAAGCATTGTGTGTCGGATATCATCGACCAGTTCGGCATCAAGTGCGGTGTCGATGAGCTCGTACAGTGCCTTGCGCCCGAGGCGAAGCCCGATCAGCACAATCATGATGGCGACAATCACGGCTGCCAGTGCATCCAAATAAGCTACGCCAAGCAGTTGTGCCGAGATTCCGATCAGCACGATGATCGAGGATAACGCATCTGATCGATGATGCCAGGCGTTGGCTTCGAGCAGGCTGGAATGAATCCTGCGTGCTGCGCGAATGGTGTATTGGTAGAGGCCTTCCTTGGCCACAATGGCAAGGAAGGCAAACAGGATGGTGATGGCTTCCGGGTCTTGATTTGAACCGTTAACAACGCTTGCGATACCGCGCAAACCGAGGCCGATTCCGACCAGTACCAGAATTCCACCGAGTAACAACGAAGCAAAGGTCTCGATTCGGGCATGGCCGTAAGGGTGATCGGCGTCTGCGGCTTTTGCCGCGCGATTTGACGCAAACAAAACGATAAAATCGGTACCCAGGTCGGATAGCGTGTGAATTCCATCCGTCAGTAATGCCTGCGACTTGCCCAAAACGCCGAAAACAATCTGTAAACAAGCCAGTGTGGCATTGATGCCTGCCCCTGTCAGCGTGACCGATCGGGTAACGCGATGGCGCAGGTCGTGATCCATGATCGAGTGCTTACACCTGGGATTTTTGTACTAGAAAACTGATTTGATGATCCTGTTGATCACATTCAAGCAGGGTATGATCATTGATGCGACACCAGGCTGGAATGTCGTTCATCGTGCCCGGGTCGGTACAGGTGATCCTGACTCTGGCGCCGGACGCCTGTTTTCTGAGGCAGTCCTGCAAACGGATCACCGGCATCGGGCACAGCAGGCGACGGGCATCGAGCTCGGTAACCTCGCTCATGCGAGCACCCAGTCCGCTTTGATCTGCTCGGCAGGCATTGGTTTGACATGAATGCTCTGTGTATTCTGGCCGTGATCGCTGAACAACAATTCCACCGAGTCCGCATCGCGTCCTTGACTGAAACGAGCGGTAATTGCGCAGGCCAGTTCAAGCTGCTGAGCATCCAGTTGTTCGCCCTCGACCAGCGCAATGGGTCCGGCATGGCTGACCGTTTTAATGGTCTGAAATTCGCGCTGATAACCGCTGAGAAAATTGGTTTCACCTTCTTCGCGCGCAATAATAAGTTTGAAAGCCTGGTTCGGACGGATATGTCGACCCACTTTGAGCAGCATAATGTCGTCCAGTTCGTACTTGCGGGTTCCGCGATGGTTCCATAAATCCTGTAATTTTACCGAGTAGCTTTTGTCGGTCAAAAAACAACAGCCCCCGGCGGGTTGGGCGTAATCAACAAACCCAAATTCTTTGGCCAGTGCCATTTGCGGCTTACGTGAACGACCGGTAATGCTCATCAGCTTTTCGCGATCAATCCAGCCTTCACGTTCGGGCAAAGTCGGCGCCAGGTTTTTCGCGCATAGCGGCCGTAACAATAAATCATCGGCGCCCGACTCCCGTGCTACCACCGGCATAGTCGCTTTGCGTTGTGACATCGGCCGCTGACCGATGACTTCGCCGGTGATAATGAAGTCATATTCAAAATCCTTGATCCATTCGAGTGCTTTACCGACCATGAATATCTTGCAATCCAGGCAGGGGTTCAGATTAGCGCCATAACCATGTTTCGGATTGATCACCACATCCTTGTATTCTTCGACGATATCGATGATTTGTAGTTTGATACCGAGTTGCTCGGCAACCCATAATGCATTATTGCGTTTGTTCTTGTTGCGATCCTGTTTGCGGATGGCATGCGTATGGCCTTCTACACAAAAACCGGTGTAAAAATTAATACCTTCGACCTGAACTCCCTGTTGCTGAATCAGGCGAGCGGCCAGCATTGAATCGAGGCCACCGGAAATCAGCGCCACTGCTTTTTTGCTCATGCGAATCGAACTTCTGGAAAAGGGGGATTATAGCAACAACCAGCGCAGTCGATAAATCGACTATGCTGGTTATCGGGGTATATTTATCGGGTGACTGGCTGGATTACCAGCATTCAGCGGAATCAGCGCCGGTTCCATCTCTGACACCGGTATTGGTCAGCGTCAGTGTGGTGCAGTCGCTATCATTTGCCTGAGGTCGACCGGCTACCGGGGTGGCGGTCAGGGTAAAGGTAGTACCCGCCATTGCACTCGCTGAAATCGTGTAATAATTTGTATCAGTGGTCAGCGGTAATGCCACGTTGCAATTGGCATGATTGTAGGATCCATAAAGGCTTTTGCACTTCTCCAGGCTTCCTGCCACCTGAGCCAATGCCGAGCGTCCTTCGGTACGATTTGATGCGATAACATTGTCGCCGTAAAAACCGATGGCAACCGTAGACAGGATGCCGATGATCGCGACCACGATCAACAGTTCGATAAGGGAAAAGCCTTTCGAGTTTCTCATTTTCGAATTTCTCATTTTAATAAGGCATGCTGTTTAAGAAGGTTCCGGTGTTTCATATGAAATGATATCGACGTAATAAACACCATTCAATATCTTACCTTTACTCCATATTTCATCCCCGACTTTAAAGTCGGAAAACTTTTGTCGCGCGGCATCATTGCTGCGTAATTTTGCACCGGGTGCGATACGGTAGGATTGACCGCGTATTACGAACAGATCATAGCCGAGGTCGCTAATAAAACCGGCCTTTTCGAAGGTTTCCAGTGCTCCCGCGGTAGTCCACGGAAGCAGCAGGGCGGAAACAATCAGCAACTGGGTGAGCAATGTTTTAAAATTATTCATTGGATTAACTCCTGCCACGCGAAGCGGCCAGTGGGTATATCAGGAAGCGCGACAACCACGGTAGGTGTTTCCGCGGTGAACGCAATATCTTCGATGAAGACCGGTTCAGGCAGGAAGCCCTCCTGCTGAATTGCCGCCATGACTGCGGTATTTCCTGAACCGTCGGTAACCTTGTCATTGTCGTCGATAACACCATCCCCATTGGTGTCCACAACAACCTCGTCGGGTGAGCTACCGGTGGCTATGTCAACCGCGAAACGATAACCGTAGCCGCCAACTGAACAGGGGTCGGATACCGGAACAAAGCTGTTGAAGAATACGATGCCACCGCGCACTACAGGGCGAGTCACCGAACGTTCACCGGTATCAGGCAGTGTGAAGTACCAGCCATAATCAACACCGGTATAATCGACCACGTTGTCGGTCAGTACACGCTCAGTGAAGGCGTTGTCATAAAACTGCTGAACCAGATTGTTGTCGTCAAGATCATCATCACCTTTGTCCCACACACCGTAAAAGTGGTTCAGGTTAGGACTGGTCTTGTCGGCATTGGTCAGATATTGACCCGAGCCGAAGTACACCATGACATTCGGGGCGTTACTGCCGGTATCTGATTGGGTCGGATGTTTGGCCAGCGTCGGCGCCGAGGTTATCGGTTCACCACCGGTAGTCGTAAACAAAGGATCGTCATCCGGGATGCCCCAGGTAGCTGAACTCGTGCCACTGACATCAAATACCCACATCTGACCCTGCAGATCACCAGCGTAGATACGGTCGATGGTGCCGTTACCGTCGAGGTCCGCCAGCGCGGGTGTTGCCAGCCCGTTACGATCAGTTGGGGTACCTGTGTTGGTGGAAATTTCGATGTAGTCACCGCTGTCCCAACTGCCATCAGCACCCGCTGCAATATCAACGATAAACAGTTTGGCTTCACCGTCGCCGGTATCGTTATAACCGTTACCGAAAATGGCGACCCAGTTGCCATTATTGGTCATACCGATCTGCGGTCGGCTATAAGTGTATCCGAGATCAGGGTCATCATTGTTGGTGAATTCCCACAATGCGATTGAACTGGCGTTGGCTTCGCTGAAGCTGTCCGGATCGGTAACGTTGAGCGCATAGATTCCGCGGCCGCCGCCACGCAGACCACTGATTAAAACGGTACTCCACTGGGTGCCACTACCAAGATCGGCATATATGTCAGACAGTGACGGCGTCAGGTCATTGTAGTAACGGTGACCGTAGTTCTGATCGGTCAGGTAATGCAATCCTTCGCCTGCATTCGTCGAAAACAGGATATTCGGGATATAGGCCAGACGTTCTTCGCCGCCATTTATGGCAGGAATGGGAGGAGTGACAGTATTGTCACCTAGTTGACCTTCGTAAAAACCGTGCAGCATGCCATCGTTGGCGCCGGCATAAATAATACCGTCGCGTTGCGCCGCAGGGCCATTTTTAAAATCCGAGTACCGAGTACCGACCGCGGTTGGGAATGGGGCAGTATCGGGCCAGTTCAAGCTTGGGGCGCCGACAAAAACGGGTCCTGAATTAACCAGATCACCGAGCAATGAAAGGCGGTCGCGGAAAAAGTATCCGGCACCTTCGTCGCTGCGGTCACCGCGCAGATAATCAAGCCGGGCAGTTGCGATTGCGTCCACATCTGTTCCACCAGCCGGGTTGGTGCGCAGATCATCTCTTTGCGCTGTGCTCAAATCTGTAAATTGAAATGGAACTCCGCCAGTGCCATCGTTGGTAATGATAACGCGCGGGTTAGAAACCAGATTTCGAGTGTTAAGATCATCAGCCGCTGACCAATCCGGAGTGATAGCCAGTGTACCCAGATCGAGGTCGACAATTCTGAAAGCGAACAGATTACCCTGCCAGCGGTTGGTATTGAATTGTGCCAGATAAACAACGGACTGGGTGGTTAATTTAGCTGAGTTAATCGAAACAGCCGCGGCGGTAGCCGTTCTTTCAGCAATATCGGCAATGGCAATATTTAGCGATTGCTGAAGCTCTTCGGGGTTTTGCGCACTCAGATATTGCCCCCGGCCGTTATAGGCTGCATGCCAGACATCATCGATTCTCTCTTCATTACCATCATTGGGATCAGGCCAGGCGAATCCAACTGCGAGAGGATCGTCCACCAGTGGATCGAGGGTGCCATTCAACCCGAAAGCGATAGTGTAAGTTACCAGATGTTGATGATCAGCTTCGTCGATTCCGTCTTGTGTGGGAACATTGTTGTCTAAATCTCCCCGTAAATCGCGTTCATAATTATCCATCGCGACATCGGCTAGCGTATTGCTGACGCCATCTTCATAATTACCATCATCAACCGATTCATTGATGTCACCGTCAAATCCGTTGTCAGTGGTACCTGAGGTATCAAGATCAGTGTTACCCACACCTGGGCTGCCACCATTCCAGAAACCATCCGACATCAAAATATTGAAGTTTTGTTGACATTCACCACCGAGTGCAGCCGATAATATAGGCGCACTACTACCGGTAGTTTCAAAGTAAATTCCGGTATCTCGCAATGAGGTTCTCATCGGAGTACCACTGGCTGGAGTGACAAACGGATAAAGTGTTTCAAGTAAATTACGCTTTAACGCTGGATCGCTCATGGTAGCCATATCTTCAACGTGCCCGGTATTGAACCAGCGCATCCCCATGCGCGAAGCGTCGGTTGTATTAATGGTGTCGCCTATAACTGACTTGGTGGCGTTCATTCTTGAACGATAATATTGAAACCAGTTGGCAAAGTTCTGCATCTCCGCTGTCCCGGCAGTAATCCGTACTTCAGTTTTAATATCAGTCTGATCGATTTGGCCATCGGCTTCGTCATCGTTCCAGACGAAATAGGTCGGAATATAGTAATCGGTCACTGTCAAGGTTACATCTGGACCGTCAATTGAAATAGTATCACTGGTATAAGTATAATCTAATGTCAGATTCACGCGCTCCCCGGCCGGGAATGCAGGGTGTTTCATTGCATCGGCAGGATCTGCATCGATATACATTGCTGTGCCGTCTGCCATGGTACCGGGCCAGGGGACGTAATTAACGCCAGGGTTGTAATAGTTGGCATTGCCGACGTAATTTCGAACCACCCAGGACCGATTCCATTCGGCTATTAACTCAGGTACGGGATCGGTGGAACCAGTCAATGCGAGTTCAGCCAAACCAGCCGCACTAGGGCTGCCGTTAACCGTTACATCGGGGCTTGGATAGGTCATCCCCCAGGGTGGTAAATACCCACGGCTATCATAAAGGCGTGAGAAGGT
>QIJI01000440.1 GCA_003231795.1 Gammaproteobacteria bacterium | reverse complement strand
GAAAGCTGAAGGAGCTGAGTTAGTCTGATTTCGTCATCCCCGCGCAGGCGGGGATCTTATAACGCGCCTTCTTTTCAAGGTCCCCGCCTGCGCGGGGATGACGGAGTAGTAGCGCGGGGATGACGCTAAATTATTCAGATATACACTTCATGTAGGCCTGTTCCAGCGATTCGGCCTGGTAGCGTTGCATGCAGTCAGCCGGGGTGCCCTGGTATTTCATTTCTCCATCGTGCAGGATTCCAAACTGATCACAAAGGTCTTCAGCATCGGCGAGCATGTGGGTGCTGTACAGCACCGTGCGCCCGGAAGATCGTTGCTCCCGCATTAATTCCTTGAAATGATAACGTGCCCGCGGATCCAGCCCGCTTAGCGGTTCGTCGAGAATAATAAGCGGCCGATCGAGCATAAAACAACTCACCAGGCCGAGTTTTTGTACCATTCCCTTGGAGTAGCTTCCAACCCGTGAATCGAGCCGGTCAGGCGGAAAATCGAGACGCGCTGAAAGTTCGTCGATGTTATTTCGCTGCAACCGATGATGATAAACTGCAGCGATAAAATCGAGGTACTGACGGCCGGATATATTTTTCTTAACATCAAATTTTTCTGGCAGATAGGCTAACTGTTCGCGACAGATTCGGTCCCGATTATCGACACCGAAAATTTTGATTTCACCTCCGGACAACGGCCGAATCAAGTCGAGGACCAATTTGATCAGCGTGGACTTACCTGCACCGTTTACCCCTGCAATAGCGTAATAATGCTGCTCGGTGACCTCTAGATCCAGGGTCTTGAGAATCTCAAACCCTGAAACCGAGTAGGAAATATTATTTATTAAAAGAGCGGGATTCACTAACAGAGTCGAAAAACAATAATGGCCAGTCAAATTGGCAGGCCATTATCACGCATAAAAACTTTATGATTTACAGGCGAAAGGCCATATTGTATCTCTCGGCGTCGTCATAGAGAGCTTCTTCTTCACCGGAACTTCGTGTCATGTCACCGGTATTCAATGCTGCCTGGATCCGACCAGTATCACCAGCACCATCATCTAGCCTGGCCTCAAGTATTTTCGCGATAGGTCCTTCTATTTGACCGAAAATCGTTACATGCCCGGCGATTTCGAGCGAACCATCCTGAATTCCAATCTGGCCTCCGTACGCGTTTGAAGGCCTGGTATCATCAATACCACCCCCCGGCACCAGTCCCGCCGCTCTTAAATGGGCAAAAAACATTCCGGTCTCGGGTGTTACATTGGCAGTGATATCACCCGTTGTTGTAGCATCCCAGTCACCTTCAATTGTGCCGAGACCATCTCCAACAACTGCAGAGCCTGCAGTATAAACCGAAAAACGTGTATCAGCCGCAAGGTCATCACCCGGCAATTGTAAATAACGATCCTGATAGGAAAACATCGCTGCGGCGATACCGGCGTTATCACTTTCGATACGCTTCAATTTGGCATTGGTTATCATTTCCTGACCTTTCAGAACCCCGCCGATCAGCAGACCCACGATAACCAGTACGATCGCGATTTCTACCAGGGTAAAACCTTTCTGTTGTTTAAACTGCATTTGAATCTCCAAGCATTACTATGAACTTGTACCAAGAAATGCATTATTCATGCCAGTTAGGATAAAACGTTATATTTCTGAGGTACTTAGCAAACCCAGTGGTTTAATTTGATTGTTTTTGTTGAATTTCAAACAGATTTTGTTGGAATTTCGACAGTTTCTCGCGGAGAAACCTTTTTTCATCCGGATCATTTGCCGCCTCGGTATTCAAAAGTGCCTGGATAATTGCGATGGCCGATTCAAATTCGTTTAACTCAGCCAGTAAAAGAAATCTGAAGTCCCGCGCCCAGGCCGGCATTTTGATTTCGGGCGGCTGCGAAGCCACCTTTTCCGCCAACCGCAAGGCCAGCTCAAGATCACCCATTTTATGTTTGGCAATCAGCGTTGCTTCGGTCATGCGCCGCCAGTGCAGCTGAGGATTACGATCGAAGCCTGCTTCAATATAACCGAGTAAATATCGTAGTTGTTCGGTATCACGCGTCGAACTGTAAACCCTGGACGCCAGCAGCAACGGATACTCATTATCCGGACTGATCGCGGAAATAGTTTCCAGCCATCGCACCAGTAGACGGTAGTCAATCAGACTGTAGCGGAAATGCAGGCCGAGCTGGTTATCGTGTAATTGCAGTTTGATCGCCAGCAAGTAACTCATCAGCGCTTCGGAACCCATCGCAGCGCCGCGATAGATGGCGACACTCAATGGCGGCTCGAGTGCCTGGTAGCCGACACTGGCTGAATTGCGATTGAGATGATGCGCGACAAGCTGGGCGCTCATCAAAATTACAAATGCCAATAACAACGGTCGCGGCAACTGCCCGATTGATCGCTCGCCACGCCTCACAGGTTGAACTCTTTACGATAGAAATCAAACAGGCAAACTGCCACCAGGAACGACGAATAAATACCGACCGATAAAACCTGCTCACCTAACGCGGCCATTAAGTCCATATCCTGGAAGAAGACATCATTGCGAGCAAAACTCTCGACCCCGGGGAACAGGTAAAGCAGCGCACCGAAAATCATCTCGATCACCCTGCTGGTGACACTGGCATCCGACATTCGCACCGATTCAGACACTACGCTGGCGATCAGGCCGGACATTTTTGCCAGCAGGTATACCGCGATGGAAAAAAATACAGCCTGCGGGATTTTTCCCAGGCTCAATATAGCCAGAAAACCCAGAAGCCCCAGCATGAACAACTCCAGCCACAATGAAACGGCCCAGTAAAGTCCGGTCGTGAAATCGCTATACAAAGTCATCAGAACCAGCACAGACACCGCCAGCAACAAACAAAGACAGGCAATCACCAGCGTTTGTGCCGCAATATACTGCCAACGCGCCAGCGGCATGGTCAGTAATCGCTCGAACTGGCGGAATTCATAATCTTCGGCAACACTGGTCGCAATCACCAGCAACAATAGAAGCGCCAGGCTGTATCTTAAAAAATCCGCGATGAACGCGGCGACCACTGCAGCGCCATTGACGATCGCCAGTTCGCTAATAAAACTGCCGCTTAAAACCGCCACCAGAAACAATACGGCCACCAAAATAGCCAGTCGCCAGCTTAGAATTCCAAGCATCAAAAAGCGAAACAGTGATATAGTTTGAGCGCGCATCCGGTCTTCAGTCACTTTGATTAGAATCAACTCGTTATTTCAATACGGCCAGCAAATACTGGCTTCCATCCTGCTGCTTTACCATTTCATGATCTGGTCGGTCGATGACCGACTGTTACAGTTCTCGTTGTCATTCATATTGTATGGCCTATTTCTGCTCTGGCAACCCTTGTGGAGCAAGGAAGCACAAGTCAACCGCTTGCCGGTTATCGTCTCCGGTTTCGTTTTTGTTGTACTGACCTATATTTTCCCCAATGAATCACTGGTTCTATTCGGACTGATCTTATCGGGTCTTATCGGTAGCCGCTTGCTCAGTCAAACTGCATTTCGCGCCTTCGACCTGCTGGCATTATTGATTCTGACGCTTGAAATGGCCGTCGGCCTGGTACCAGATACTTTCCGTGAAATCAGTCTGCCGTTGCTGTTTGCTGAATACATGCAAACCGTGATTCTGGTACCGGTTCTGCTATTTTTCTTCGCGCCTAATCCAGATCATCAGAAACAGGGTCGAAGTCAGGTCGATTTAATGCATGGCCTGCTCGCGTCCACGCTGTTATTTATCGTGTTGCTGGGAGGTATCGTTATCAATCTGCTCTACGGCGTCGATTATATTGACGGTTTGCTGCTGACTGTTTTTATCGTAGCCACGCTCACCATCGGCATTAGCTGGTTCTGGAATCCAGGCATTGGTTATTCCGGAATCGGGGTATTGTGGAATCGCTACGCGATGACCATTGGCGGTCCATTCGAAACCTGGATCAATACCCTGACAACACTAATCGAGGAACCCTACCTGACACCCAACGATTACCTTGCAGCAGCCTGTGAACATCTGGTTGAAAATCAGTGGTTGAATGCGATTGAATGGCATTTCGAAAACTTCAAGATCAGCGCCGGAGAAAAGTCCGGCGCTCGGCTGGAGCACAATCTGGATGACAAGTTAACCGTGGTGTTTTATTTCAAAGCCAACCCCGGTACTGCGCTTGAACAACATACCATCCTGTTAAGCCGCATGGCCTACCAGTTCTACCTGGCCAAGCTCAACCAGGAAAAAATTCGCGCGCAGGAACATTTTGCCACCATCCATCACACCGGCGCACGATTGACCCATGACATCAAGAATATCCTGCAGTCGATCAAGACTTCGGTTGAAATTCTGGACCTGAAAAAAGAATCAGCGGAAACACAACAGTTGCTGCAGACCAATCTGCGCCAGATCAGCTTTCGGCTTGAAAATACTTTGGAGAAATTACGCGCGCCCAGGTTGAATACCCAAATCAAACTGGTTGGCTGCAAAAAATGGATCAAGCGCATAAACGAACAGCATACCGCCGATAGCCGTCTGAAGTTTCACAATGACATCGGAAATGACCTGACCTTGCCGGTCGATCTGTTCGACAGCGTGGTCGAAAATTTGATCAACAATGCGCTTAAAAAGCTCTCGACCACCCGGATCGAAGTTCGCCTGTTGTCAACTGAAAGCATCGTGGTTCTATCGGTTTGTGACAATGGAGACGCGATTGAGCCTGAAATTGAAGAAAGCCTGTTTGCACAGCCGGTGTCATCGGGAAGCGGAATGGGGATCGGTCTGTATCAGGCGGCGATTATGGCGCATGCGTTCAACTTCGAGCTGGAACTCAGTCAAAACGAAAAAGGGCGGGTTTGCTTCAACCTGTTCCAGCACTTGTCGGAGTAAGTTTAAGCTCATCTCTAGCCCGCGAAATAATTAATCGCCAGCATTGTCGAAACATCTTCAAGGTAGCCGATCCGCCTCAATCATCTTCGAAAAGAGCCGATTCGTCGACAACCAGTACACCAGATCGTCGTACTCGGTTCCGGTAGCGTCGTTTCGGGACGAGAAGATAAATACCTTGTCCTCGAGGTCTCCATTTTCGAAGTCGGCATGCATAAAGTCTGTATTTTCGACCTGCACGTTCGACGCAACATTACCAAGATCCTTGCCGGTTGACACAATCACCGCCGCCACACTATCCAGTACCGGATTACCGGTTACGTCTGCACAGGTAATATCCTGTCCCGATACAGTACTGCCATCGCATATTGCGAGATCCGGTACGACGTTATTCAGACCTTCGTCACGAATACCATTGGCAACAACGAGATCGATTTCGGTATTACCACCGGCGTTAATATTCGATACCGAGTACAAATAGGGCTGGCCCCAGGGGTCCAGCAAGCGACCCAGTGTATCGAAATCACCGGAGAGCGCGAGTGTTCGAGCCGGCAAAAAACCAAAGAAAGATTCACAGCCAAAATCTGGATTGGCATGCAAATCTGCTAGCCCGTCGATTGCACCCGATCCTCCACTGGTATCCGGACAGGGTAGCCGTCCGTTAACCTGGGCAAACGCGATTAAATCCTCGATCAGCCCTTCCATCTGTGTCTTCGCCTCCCGATACTGGCGGAGCTCCTGTTGAACCGGAAGCAATGCCACCGAATACCCTATCAGGATGGTCACCACGATCAGTACGATAGCGATCTCGATCAGGGTAAACCCTCTGCATGATTTTATGGCGCTCATAGCTCGCTGATAATCATAAACATGTCATTACCCCCGGCTACATCCGCATCAAAAATATCGTCGAGGTCGTCATTACCGGCATCAAAAACATCTCCGATATCATTGCTTAACCCGTCCAGGCCTTCGTCGATCCAGTCATGGTCTCCCGCTAACATCATTATCGCCACCTTGTTATTTACCGGCAAAGACGTACTACCGAGCGACAGGCAATCCACTCCCGTTGTGCAAGGTGGGATAGCAGGAAACGGTACTGCTGTTGCGGCATCGGGTGCGTAATCATCCGGGTAAGCAAGCATGGCCGATTCATGCCAGTCGTTATTAAAAACCCAGCGCGGCAACTCGGGGTAATACCGGGTTTCCAATGCGAAGCTGTTTACTTGAACCTGCCCGGTAGGGTCTAGAAAGCCGGATCTTTGAATGTCGAAACTTAAAAAGTAATGCTCATCCAACTGATAGCTTATGACAACCGGAAACGTCGACACATCGACATCGGCCCCGAGAAAGTCACCTTTTATCCTGGCATGTCGGGTGTTGTCTGCTCCCTGGTAGGTTATCGTGGGTGGCGGGTCATAATCTAAATCCACTGTGGTGGTAGGGTTGAGCACCGAAAATCCGATATCCACCCTGAGTACTTGAGAGGCAGTTATGTTCGGTCCTCCGGGATCGTTGATACCGCCCGCATCACGATTGCAGTCAGATACTTCCGGAATTCCGTCTCCGTCATCCCCGCACAGAATCCAGCCATTGCCGATAGCGATAGGTTCTTCGTCCCAGTAATACTGCACCGCGCTGCCCACCGTTTCGGCGGCACTACTTTCCATCACAATCTGACCATGACCACCCGTACCAAAGGTATTCGGATCGACATCCACGAAAGACAAGCCATCAAGCATATTAGCGGCAGCCGCGGCATTGAATGTGTAGTTGACGGGTGCCGCATCCAGCGGCAACAGGGTCCCAGTAGCGGCAGCCGGAAAAGTTTCATTGAAAGTAACCGCGGCCGGATTGAGCGGAAAGTCAGCATCGAGGTCAAGAATTAATTCCGTGGCTGCGGACAGGCTGCCGTCCTCAGTGAACTGAGCACCATAGAAAGAAGGTACGCGCCCTACTCTCGGGGTTGGAATGTTGTACGGTGGTGGTCGCCCAACCAGACGGGTGTCACGTTCGGTATCGAAAACGACATTAACGGGATAATCATCGAGTGTCGGCGCCGTACCGCCGACCTCATCCACGTCGTAGTTATATAACCACGGATAGTGATTAAAGCGGGCAAAATAATCATTGATGGAATCACGGTAGGTACTGAGTACCGCACGCTCTGCCATTTCGAGAATTTCATCGGCGGTTATTAGAATCATTTGATCGTTCATAACGATCGTGTTTTGCGCAATATCGTAGACCGGCCCGAGGCGGAAGCCATCGGATAAGTCATCGCTTTCCTCGTCGACGAAATTACTGTTGTCATAACCACCGAAGGCGTCAAGAAAATGGGCGGCATCGTCTGGATTCGCGTTACGATCCTGGCCGGCGAGCGGTTCACCGGGTGCAAAAATAACCGCGACAACCCCGTTAGCCGCGCCGTCGTACATGAGGTCACCTCGTTGTCCGAAGATTGTAATCGTCCCGGGAGTATCCGAATTGATTTCTCCACCACCACCGGTGTTATCAAAACTATCGGAAAGTGCATACCAAAGTTGCTGATTGTAAGCATCCCGGATGTCATAAAAATCGAGGTTGGTATGGTTCCAGGGTAGCCGTCCTACCAGAGTGCAATCAGTATCGCCCTCAAAGTCACCGTCAATATCGGGACAGGGCAGGCGCCCCGGACCCTCATTATTGAATTGTGGATAACGATAGGCATACATTAGCAACGCCTGTTTCGCTTCCTCCAGCACACGTTTATTATGCAGAAAGCGCTGTTGCTCCACATCCTTCCTGCTAATCTCTACATAGCCAGCTAAGCCCATTCCTCCCATTCCCAATATCACAAGCACAAACAATAGCAGGGCGTAACCGGATTGACTGGTGCATTGCAACTTCATGCTCAGTTTTCGATGGGCGCCAGATAGGTGACGTCCAGGGTTTCACCGCTGGTGGCATAAAAATTTTTACCGTCGGGCGCGGTTATTCTGACGCGGACTTCATCGCCCGTCATCACCTTGATCTTGCTGCTATCTTCGAGCCGCTCACCGTCTTCGTAGGCGAGCGAATTAATCCATACCGTACTGGGACCTTCCTGCGAAATCGTGATGCCTGAAATCTGGTACTGTTGCGTGATTTCTTCATAGACCTGTAATTGCGTGGCCAGTTCAATCTCGGGTTTGCTAACGACCTCCCTGACCGGTTGGGGTTTGGTGGTTTTATATCGATTGGAATTGATAATCTGCCGCTCTTCCGGCGTTGTGAAAAGTGTGGATAATTCAGCCGCCCCGGCAGTCAGAAAACCACTCGTTATCACGGTGGCCAACAATACTAACCTTGTGGTTATTTTACCTGGCATTGATAGTTACCCAGCGAATCGTGCATCTTGTTGTCAAATTGGTGCCCTGGGTGTTCAGTACGCCCCCTCTTCCAATTTTGCGTGAAATCGAGCAATTATCGACCGTGAACAGGTTTTTAATCGACAGGCGCAATCCTTCGAGCAGCGCGAACAGGTCTTCCTCGTGCAACAATCCCATCGACAAATCCATCGGCGAGCTCTGTACGTTAATCCCGCGCTTTAAAATAAAGCCGGGGCGCTTAAAGTCTTCCTGAGGATGCAGGTTATAGGTTAAAGTTGGCAAACGCAGTACTTCATTGGTAGATTCGAGACTTTCGATCCAGCTAAGCCGGCGCTCCTTGCCAACCAGACCCGAGGCCTTGTATCCACTGTAAAGATTTCGATACCGATCCAGCAGATCGATATCGTTGACTATATTTCGATATAATTCATGGGTCGAGCGCAAGGTTGAAAGCGCCTGTTGAAACTTGTCGTACTGCACTTTTTCGTACTGGTAACTGGCCATGACCAGCGCACCCGAAATCAGGCTCGCCGCGATCACCATGATGATAGGGCGCTTGAGATATGACCAGTCGATTATACTCATTTAACCACCTCCCGTACGACTCGAAACGCGAGCTCGGCATTGACCAGACTGGAGCCGCGCCCGGTACCGGCGTCGCCGCTAAGCCGGTTATCCGATTCTATATCGAGCGGTCGTTTGGTAATTTCTACTGAAAAGTACTTGCCCGATTCCGACATTGCCTTTTCCAGATCATCAACCGCGCTCAGGGCGTAACGATAGTTACCGTCGAAATCGATAAATTCACCTTCCACCTGGGCAACTTCGAAATAACCCTGCTTCGGCGGGGGTAAATTCCTGTTGGCCTTTTGAGTTTTATCGCTGCGCCGTTTTTGCGGTCTTTCCCAGTTTACGTCTTCGATGCTCAGGCTGTCTGAATAGTTACTGATAAACCATTCGACATTCTTAATGCGGATATCAGAGAAAATGCTGACATCTTTACTGATCAATGCCAGCATCTCTTCAGGATCACGCAGGTATTCTTGCTGGATAGTCTCTACGGTTTGAACAATGTGCTGCATGCTGGTGGTCGAAGTAGTTGAATCAATCCGGTTTTCGCTCAACTGGTTAAATTTGGCCTTGTATTTCTGTTCGATCAGCGTGGTTTCGACGATGGTATCGTTATACAGCCATCCTTTGACCACACTGGTGGTGGCCATACCGAGACCGACCGCAAGCAATACGATGCTGGCGGCCCGTAACACGAGACCGGCACGATGATGCTTGAAATAGCGCCTTTCTTTGGGTTGCGCATAGTGGTTCACCGACCGCTTCTTTGTTGCCAGATAACAGTAAAGTCCGGAACTAAAGTCCTGCTCATCGCCGGTATCGATCTTTTCGCGCTCCAGCAATTCATTGATTTCATGAATTTTAAAATCGAAAAAGCTTTCTTTTTCGCAACGCGTCAACAGTTTGTCGAAATGCCGCTTGTTGGTGAGAATATGAACCGCCACTGTTTCAGAACGCTCGACAATACGCTGACTGATCAGATAACGTTGCGTCGATTCAATATCGCGCAGCACATCCGAGGCATAATCCCCCTGGTAAAAACTGGCAATCGGCACCAGCCGACTCAAAATCAGTTTGCCATCAATAAAGACGGACTGACGCAGGTTACTCGGCACTTGCTGGCTTACCATGATTACAGCCTTGTGATCCGATTTCAGTTCCTTGATATAATTTTGAGACAGCAATGGCAGACTGAGAATTCCGGACAGGGGTGTTCGGGTTTCTTCGATTATTTTCAGCCAGGGTTCGAGCAGATATTGATTGGTGAGTCCAATCAATAACAGTTTTTCTTCTTTACGGGCCTTCTTTTCTACCGACTGGGATATCGCAAACTTGTATTCAGAGGTACGGAAGTACTTGGCATAGTTCCGGTTCAGAATAGCCCGGCGGTCGGCACCGCGCAGTAATGGAATTTTGATCTGGCGAAACTCTTCTTCGATCAGGTCGACTAGCAAACGAACCGGTTCATTGCGGAAGGAACGCAAATACGAACTGAACAGATCGAGCCCCTGATCATCCGGTTCGAAGTAAACGCTGCTCAGGAGACTATGGCCGGACCACTCCTGTGCGACCATTCTGTACCCGGTGAAATACAATATTTTTCTCATATTTGTACCGTTAAAAATCGATCGTTGCAATGGTGTCATAAATCGGACCCATCACCGAAAGTGCCAGCCACAAAACGATAGCTCCGATTCCCGCCATCATCGAGGTTTGCATGATCGGTTCCATCTTGTCGATGCTGTCGTTGATATCGCGATCGAAAAAATAACTGACATTGTTCAAGGATTTATCCATCTGACCACTGGATTCACCAACTCGCAGCATTCTTACGACCAGCGGCGGGAAAATTCCGATATTCTTGAACGCTTCACTAATACTGCTACCTTCAGAAATCTGCTGCCATGCGCGTTCGATGCCGTCTTCGAGCACAGCGTTACTGACCACCGGCTTGCTCAAATTAATCGCATCGAGCACCGTGATACCGGAAGCAAACATCAGTGCAAAGTAGCGCGTAAATCTTGAAATCTTGATTTTCTCATTAACCGGGCCAACCAGGAAAACCTTTAACAGCATGCCGTCCATCTTGAATTTTGCCTTGCTGCTGGTGGTGTAAAAATATTTCAGTGTAAAAAAAGTAGCAAAAGGCGCTGCAATAACGATATACCAGTAACTGACCAGAAAGTTCGATGTCGCCATCAACATCCGCGTCTCCAGCGGGATTACGCCACCCAAACCTACGATAGCATCCATGATATCCGGAACAATGAATATCATCAGAAACAGGATGACTGACAATACCAGCGTACCGATGACTAACGGGTACATTACGATTTTACGCGCCTTGGAGAGTAACTCATCCTGCCACTTCAAGGTTTCAGTAATATCAACCAGTACCTCGGCCATTCGGCCACTGCGCTCGCCAACGTGAATCAGGCTAACGAACACTTCGTCAAAAATTTTGGGATAAAGCTCGAGCGCCTGTGAAAACGAATTGCCGCCTTCGATGGCCTCGATCAATCCGGTTACGATATCACGGAAAGTCGGATTTTCTTCGCCATCACGTAAATCCGCCAACCCTTCCAGCAGCGGGACACCGGCTCGCACCAGTTGCTCGAGATAAAACGAAAAATTAATCAGGTCTCGACGGCCAACCTTGTTGCGACCAAAAATGTCCGCACCCGGATCTTTCAGCTTAAAGGTGACAAGGTCCATGTCCATTTTCTCGAGCCGCAATTCGAGATCATTGGGATTACCTGCATCCAGGCTTCCCGAGATAAACTTGCCGCTGGCATCGATAGCTTTGTATTTAAAAAGCGGCATAACTAGCTCATTCGCTCGGTTAAGTCGGCGACACGGGCAACCTCTTTGATCGAAGT
>QIJI01000196.1 GCA_003231795.1 Gammaproteobacteria bacterium | reverse complement strand
GCTGCGACTGGGTGATGAGCGCTCCGAAATCAAGTTTCATGTCAAAATCGAGCAGCACGCGAAAATTGGAAATTGATTTTTGAAAGCCTGGAACTGTTGAAATTAGACAGATTTCACCGCTAGCCCAGTTTTAACGCGCAGGACTAGAATTTGCTCAATTATCAGATGCCAGATACTTCGGCCTTCTCAATTCTGTCAATGCATACAAATTTATCTTTATGTAAAATCTGTTCTCCATCCCACCGATAAGCCACTAGTCTCCCACCAGGTTTCGCAACACTATAATCAGTGCATGCAATATTGGGTGCCAGCGGGACAGGGGTATCTTCCATCCAGTAATGCCCTAAAAATACGGGTGGTTCATCGTGGGAATATTCGATTAAATGATCACCTGCAATCTCGTCATCAGGGATATGGGTGCGCGCACTCTCCGGTCCCAGAAAGGCGGTCGAGTAATTGCCCGCAGACTGATCCCACCAGCGCACGCGAATGTTGTGTCTTGGATTGCCATCCTTGTCATAAAAAACACACCCGTCAGGCAAAGGTATTTCCTTGCCTTTCAAAATGGTCTCGACTGCCTCATATTGCCATCGACTTTTGTTACAGGATGCATGAAGCAATTCATCGGTCAACACCGGCGAACCGATGTTGCGGATCTTTTCTTTATCCCAACAGGCATGAATAATCCGGACCTCGTCAAGGTCAAGCCAAAGTGGCAAGGTTTTGAACCATTCGATCACGTCTGTATATGCACAGATGTCACCGGAATATGCATCCAGAAATGCCTTGTGCTGTTTCTGGTTCTTTGCAGAATGTGCCCGTAAATAACCTCCGTTTTCCTGGTCGGCTGTTGCATAGGCAATAGCATTGTACTCATGATTTCCCATAACCGATCTTGCAGCTCCTGCCTCTATCATGGGTCTAATAATTGATAGAACCTCTTTCTGAAACGGTCCTCGATCAATAAAGTCACCAAGAAATATCACACTGCGTTCAGGATGACGATATATACCGACTGAATCAGGGATATAGTCAAGACGCTCCAGTAGTTTTTCAAGCGTATGGCTACAACCGTGAATATCGCCGATGATGTCAAATGCACTCATTCTGAATTTACTCATCTTGCGTCTCGCCATCGGGGGTCTGGTAGATTTTGATGCTGTGTTGTGACTCGCTCATAACGCCGCCACGCGCTCCGTCATCGCGTCGTCTGGCATCCAGTAGCCTTTCACGCCTTTGGCTCTGACCGGTTGATGACCCAGCCAGCGCGAAATCGATAAAGGATTCAACAACATCACGTCTTCGGCGCCCCTGGTTTTGACATCCAGCATGAATTTCATCTCGTTGAGGCTGCCGAGCACCGAGCGGTCAGTACGGGTGTCGAAACTGACCGGCCCGAGCGCAAGTTCAGCGCGGCGCACCTGAGCATCGGCTACTCCCATATACGCCAGCGACGCGGTGAAGGCTTCGCGGAACCAGCGACCCAGTTCGGCGAATTGCGGTTTGCGCAGGCCCGGCAGGAAGATCGTGTAGCGCGTCGTGTCGTGACAGTACAACAGGCAGTTGCGCCGGTCGATGGTGTAAAGGTTGGCGTGCCAGCTCCCGAGAGGGCTGGTTTCGGCGGATGGCTCCGTACTGACGTCGGGTAACTTCTTCGCCAGCTTTTGGGTACAGTGAATGATCATCGAGTTATAACTGAATCTGGTATTTAGACATTGAGAGCAAGCGGCATATCTGGTTGATTTGATGTAGACCAATACATTTAACAACAACACAGGAAACGCCATTCATATGGCAAGCATAATATTTTCGAATTAAAAAATCGAGACACGATTCCGGATTCACTGAGAGGGATGCTGAGAACGGGCATACGATTTATTTCTCTAGACTTATGATGCCAGGTACCCGAAAGCCGTTAATTTAAATAGTAATTCGGGTCCTTATTGGTTCTCTTAAAACCTTGTAGTGGTGGGGACGGGATGACTACAAATTATTCTGTGTAACTGCCACGGACTAAATGAATTCCGCCATGCGGTCTTCAAAGAGAATCATAAATCGAAAAACCGGGACAGATCTATTTAGGACGGCAGTCCCGGTTTTACGCGGTTTTACGGTTCAAACCATGCCTGGACTTTAATATACGCAAATTGCTCCGAAGTATTTCTTACAGCCCGCTGGTCGCGCCAGATAGTCGACCAAAGGGGTAATAGGGTTGGACCACGTTAATCCATTGATATCATTCATACTTCCTATCAAGAACCTCTGATTATTTGGCTTAAAGCCGACGATTAAGCACTATTTTGCGACATTTAAGCTAGCGCTTATTTTCAACTGATATCCGGCTGTCAGCTCGACTGTCTTTTTACAGGCCACTCTACTACCCACTTGAAAATCTTATTTCATCCATGAAATTACCCCGCTAAGGATCTCTTGAGGCCAAACCAGCCACAAAACAAACTGGAATTCAACAGGTTAGGCTGGTCCGACCCGCAAGACTGCAAGACTCCGACGCGGTGGGCAGACATACGAAGCTTTTCGCCCCTGCCTTGATAACAGCTTCGTAAACCTGACGTATTGCGTCGAATCTAATTTTCTATTCAAGAAGTGTCACAGTATCCAGATCGGTTTTGGAAAAATCACGCCCCTTGAATAAAAGCGGTTCGCCAGAAAGTTTAGCCAGTGCATAGGTAAAACAATCGCCATAGTTCAGACCGGCCGGATGTCGGCCCTTACCATATTGACTATAGGCCTGGCGGGCCACGTAAGCCTGATCGATATCGACAGGTTCAATGTTAATGTCGGCTTTGGCCACAAACAGATCCAGATCGCGAATGCCATCAGGGCCAACGCGAGCTTCAATTACCAGCGACGATTCGACAAAACTGGCGGCTGACAGCAAACGTGTTTCAGCTGATTCGATAGCAAGATTAAACGCTCGGCGCTCGGGTTCGTCTTGCAAAATAGCAATCAAGGCAGAGGTATCGATAACCATTAGTCAGCCTGGCAAACCGTTGTCATCGTAACTTAGAATATCTTCGACACTTCTGTTATCGAGCACAGGAAGATTGGCACAATGCAACGCCAGTTGATCCAGCTCATCAGCCAACCTTCTGCCGGAGCGCTTTCGCAACACCCGTTGCAGTCGGTCTCGCAAGGCTTTTTTTACTGCCTCGGTCTTGGATTCACCGGTCAATTTTGCCAGGGATTCGGCCAGTTTTTCCGTTTCGGGATTTCTAATATTCAGAGCCATTTATCATTACGTGTATAATATTTTCATCATTGTAACATATGTTCATCGGGTCCTTTTAGATAAAGGGAATGGAGCGCGACTTATCTAGAAAATATAGTAACCAGTTAGGTCCTGGGGTCGGACCACGTTAAGCTTTTACTGGCAATTGATTCGATCGCCGACCACTGGGAATTGTGTTGATGTTGTTGATCAAATACCAGTCGAACTGCTCGCTCCCGCTCTATCGGGGAATACCTTTTGTTTGTCTTCATTGCTCCATCCTCTCAAGAAATAGAGTCTCCGACAAACCCGGGGCGATTCAAACAGTCTCTCTTTATTATTGTGACGCAGAAATTCTTTTTATCCAAAAAACCATATCGGATACCACTTGCTCTTCAATTCCGTTAAAACCATGGTAACTTTTACCACGACATGGGTTACCTTTGTTTACGCCCGTCTTATAGGTAATTAGGCTCTTGTCTTTTACGTTGATCAAACTTTCAAGTAAAGGTAATGCACCCTCTAGCGGTGTAATATAACATTCATCAAATTCATGATGAGACAGTAATGTGGGCGTCTTAATTCTTTCTATGTCATTACTATACACGTCTTGTTTACCTGAATTACTTTCTTGTGTCACCGTCGCACTCAATATAATCCCCTGTACGAAATATTTTTTCATCTCTAGATTTGAAGCAATGCTAGTGACTGAAATGGTGCCTCGGCTTGTACCTGCCAAGAATACGGGGATATCTTTAAACTCCCTTTGCACCCAAGCTAATGTATAACCCATATCCGTAATATATTCCGGACTTGTTCGAAAGAATAACAAACTATCTTTATCCGATGGCACATCTGGTATGACTACAGCCATGCCTTGATTTATAAAGTGATGACGGCTGCGTATCAGGAAGTTACCATCACGACCAATGCCGTCTTCATCTATATCAAGATTGCCCTTACCTCCAGCAAACAATATCACCACAGCCTGAATCTTTTCTGGTTTCTCAACCCAAATGGAAAGTGTTACATCCTGGCGAGTTGAGATACTTTCATATTGCGGAACAACTGACAGGGCAGGCCCAGACATAAAGGTGATAAATGCTATTACTAGAAAAAAATGCCTATGCAATATCATATCCCTAAACTGTTGAGAAAATTTGAATATTAGATAATAGTAAATTGGTTTGAGTGTTTCCACCCAAACCGAGTGTCGCACATCTTCGCGTGTTGAAATATGAATAAGCTACTTAAAATATTTTCTGCAACCTGTTCATCAGTATGCTCAGCAGCATGCATAGGAACACTCACCATAAACAGCACAAAAGCTACAATAACCAACGTGTGAATGCGCATAGACCACCCCCTTTTATTATATTTTGGGTTTACTTGCGGCGTTTTTTACTGGTTTTACTTCTAGAACCTTTGCCAGCTTGCCGTGTCGTTGTTGTTCGGTCCGGCTTACGCCCTACCAATCCAACGGCCTTTTGCATCACATCCAGGGAAAAACCGGGACAGATCTATTTAGGATGGCAGTCCTGGTTTTTCGTAAAATAAATCTGTCCCGGTTTTGGCCCGGTTTTGGCCAAATCTGACCACGGACTAAATGGCTCTCGCGGTTTCGTGTGTCATCATAAGGCACCTATTCTTTACTACTGGAAGCGGTCCTTAATACCGCGGGTGGAATTGGGTAAATCGAATTTGCCCATTTGATCAACCAGCGCTAGACTCGACGTTCACTCTGAATCGCATGGAAGCGAATCATGTCCACCGTCATTGCGGCAAGGAATGCCATTGCGGACCCCGGCGCTTTTCGCTATCAGCGCCATCGGCCCGAGAAGTCGCTACTCTATCAGTTGGTCTCGAAGCACTACCCGGTTTTCAGACAGCAGTTGGCCGAGGAAGGCAGGATACTGCCGGGCTATGTGCAGCGGGAATTCGAAGACTACCTGAAGTGTGGCAGGCTTGAACACGGATTTCTCCGGGTAAGGTGCGAAACCTGCCACGAGGAGCGCTTGGTCGCGTTCAGTTGCAAGCGTCGCGGTTTCTGCCCCAGTTGCGGTGCGCGCCGCATGGCCGAGAGTTCAGCCTTGCTGGTAGATGAGGTATTTCTCCGTCAACCGGTACGTCAGTGGGTGCTCAGTTTTCCATTCCAGCTGTATTAAAAATTCTCTTCGAGAATGGGATGGCCCTGGGTGACCTCACCCGATATCCATCGATTCAGCGGTGTCTTGTTGCCCCCGGAGGAAAAATTTTTCGCGACTATCCACCAGACGCGCCAGCCTCCGTCCTCGTCTTTTAGCGGCGAGGCAAACTTAAACTCTTGCCATTTATAGGTCCAGGTGGTTTCCGTCCCACTGAGTTTAAGGTCGCCACTGAGCGTGATCTCGGCATCATCAATTTTTAAGTTGCTACTCTTTTTCTCTCGCGTTACCACTGCTTTTGTGGTTAGCACAATGGGGCCGAATTCGCCGAATTTGTACTCAGGCTTTTCGAGTATGCTTTTGGCGATCGCCAGCAATGCAGAGTCTGTAGATTGTGGCTCGGGCAGGCGACCATTCTGAATGGCTATCCTGCGATTGTTTGCGAATTGTTCTTTGGCTTGTTGAAGCAGGTTGACTAATTTGGCGGCGGCAGGGTCATCCTTGCCCAAAGTCTGTTGCAGATAAATCGATGAGTTAGCGATTGCGATACTGTTATCGTAGAGCTCGAAGGCTTGTTCTTGATTTCCCGTACCCGTGAATTGATAGCTATCTTCCCCCTTCGGATCGACTTGCCAACGTGATAAAACATCCTTTTTGATGTTATCAAATTGAAGTTTCAAAGTCTGTAGCATGATCTGATAATTTTCCTGCACTGCTGCGAACCGCGCGCTAGCGCCTTGCGTCAGGTAACCGACATCCTGTGAATCGTATGGCGCACCTGTTTGCGGTGTGCCGGGATTATTGGGCAACCAGGCAAGTTCAGTGATCTCAATTAATTGTGGATATTGGCGTTCGGCGACGGTTCTGGCCTGACTGGCAGCTTCCATCCATAGCTTCGCGGCTTTCGCTGTGAACGGTGTCTTCATGGGTTTCGGCACAGGATATTCCTGGCTAAGCTTATCGATGGCTGCCAGGCGTTGCTGCACATCGCCTAGCGTCTTCAATTGTGATTGGGCACGCTGGTGCTCAGCGGACAATCGTTGTTGCATTTTGACAAAAGCTTGTTGCGCCAATTGTACATCGGGGTCATCCAGTTGTGGATAACGAGCCAGAGCCGATTTAAATTGATTGAACTTTTTTGTCAGGGCCGCAATCTGTTGTTTGTCTTGCAGGAAAGATGGGCCAACTGAAGTAATACTACTGGTCAAGTTATCCATATCCCTGGCCAGTTTTTTGACTCGAACCCGTTGCCCGGAAACCAGGGGTTGTACTGTTTGAGTTTGGCTTGAGGCCGAATTGGCGCTACTGCTGGTTTTAGCCGCCGATTCTGATTGAGTGTCAGCCTGAACCGGATTTTCGGCGACGAGATTGTCGAGATGTTTCAGCAGTACCAGGTAGCGCTGGTTGGTCTCTTGCCATGAGGCCTGGCTTTGATTGCTGGAGCCTGACAAACGGGCCTGCGATAATTTAATCAGTTTGATTAATCGCTTGATACTGCTTTTTCGGTCGACCGTTAAGCCTTGCGCTTGCTGCTCGTATTTCGAAATATCGATGCTTGCGTTTTTTACGATGTTGTCAATGTGGGCTGTTGCCAGTGCAACGGTAAAGAGCGTGGAAAGGGTATAGAGCAGCAGGGCTATTATTCTTTTCATTGGCTTTCTTTCTTTTTAAAATCTAAAATAAACTAACACAATTCCATTAATTTAGGCAGGTCGAACTCTCCTGGTTGAATCAGTTCGATTTAACCCTGGCACACACAGCGGCACAGCACACAGTAGAGCGGCACAGTGTCTGCTGATTTCCCGCATCGTGTATGCGCCTGAACGGTAGGCGTTTGCCATTGACAGATCTATTTAGGATGGCAGTCCTGGTTTTTCGTAAAATAAATCCGTCCCGGTTTTGTGACCTTTATCCCTCTCCGTTGAAAAGGAGGAGCCGGGGATAAAGATATTATGGTCGGAGGCGAACCACCTTTCGCGGAGACGAAAATTACCGCATGATAAGGTTGCCTGTCCGGTTTATACTTCGAGTGGAAACCATGTGTTTACTGCTTAATGAACCGATCGAATCGATCGAAAGGAGCCTGGGTGAAAAATCGGATTAACCTGATCGTGGGCCTCGGCATCGCGATTGCTGCCCTGGCCGGGTCGGGCCTGGCATTGATGCGTTTTGCCGAACCGGTTGCGCAGGACAGGATGAGTGCGACCCGAAATTTCGGGCCACTGGAAGTTCGAACCGACCTGATGAGCAATATGTCCTGCCATGTAGCGGACAGGAAAATCATGGGCAAATGCTCTGATGAGGAGATCATGCGCTTTCAGCGCGAAGCACAATAAGTGGTGCTGGAGGGATCGGCCGGTGGTTATTCACGATTGTTTCAAAAAAACTTCCGTCCCTTTTACCGACTGGTGGGCGTATAGGTATCTTCTGGAACGACCAAGGAACCTACCAGGATATTGATGAAGGTTCGGCGGGAATGCTCGGCCCATCCCTGGGCCTCGGCCTGCGGCCCATTCTCGAAATACTGACGTATTACGAGAATGTCCAAAATCACTCCCGACGATTTTGTCGCACCCGAACGCGGTACTCATCCACAACGTCCCGCCAGACAACAAAAAGCCACCGCAAGGGTGGCCTTTTGTTGTCTGGTGGAGACGGCGGGAATCGAACCCGCGTCCGCAAGCCCTCTGCCATCGGCTCTACATGCTTATTCCGAACTTTAATTTAACGGTTGGCTACCCGTCGGACCAGGAAAACCAGCAGCGATTTCGGTACTTGTTTAGTGCTTCAACCCCGAACGAGCATCCATCACGATTCTATGAGAGCGATGCCGGAATGTTCCGCATACCCGAGGGCATAAAGAACCTGGACGCATAGACACGGCTCCAGTCCGACAGCAATCTACCGGTTATTAAGCGGCGAGAGCGTAGTTGTTATCGTTAGCAACTATAATTTGCAGGAGAGTTTACGAGTTTCCCTACATTCTCGGCATGCACCTCAGGTTTCGCGACCCACGTCGAAGCCAAGTCGTCCCCAGGTGAATGGATTATATCTCAATATCGTATTTTGTGGATAAAATTTGATCCGAGGAGAATATCTATATTTGTCGCAGGTTCATTGCGGGTAGAATATTTTTTCAAATCAGGGGCTTGTGTCGGGGTTGTGACGTTTTTATTAATGATTCGGCTGGTATACCCAGGGTATCATGCAATTTTCTAATCATATTCAGTGTTAGCGAGCGCTTTCGATTGAGCACTTCATATACCCGGTTACTTTGTCCAATCATTGGTTGCAGATCTTTGACAGTAAGACCTTTGCGCTCCATCTCAAACTTTATGGTCTCTACCGGATCCGGCAGATCCAGCGAATAATGCCTGTTTTCATAGGCTTCAATCAGAGTCACCATGACATCCAGTTTGTCGCCGTCGGCTGAACCGGATTCGGCCCGCATCAGCGTTTCGATTTCTTTTAGCGCCGCTCCATAATCGGCTCTTGTCTTAACAGGATTGATATCCATAGTTAACTCTCCAGCTAAATCGTTTGTGCGACAATCTTGTCGTATTGCTTACGGGTGCCAATAAATCGAATATAAACAATTCGATATGCATAATTAATCCAAACTACCAGCCGATATTTGTTACCGGCTATGTTGAATACCACTCGGCCATCTTTAACGACGCTGGCATTGCCAAAGTCCCTTTTTACCTCATTAGGCCCGGACCAATCGACTTTTAATGCAAACCGGTACCATGCCAGGGTTTGTTCCTTCGCATCATCGAATTCCGGGTGATTTCCCCAAAATACTTTCAGGGTGGACAGGGCGATGATTCGCATGCTGGAAAACCTAGTCCCAAAATGGGACTAAATCAAGATGAATTTATCATTCCGGCGCAGATAGGACCGATAGTGAATTGAATTTCACTCAGGACTGCTCGATGTGGGCTTTGACCCGTTGACCTGCCATGTCCGAATAACCGTAAGGTTCGGATTTGGCAAGCATGTCCCAAAATTGATTGACCCAATCGAGGTCGTTTTTACGTCCAGACAGATCGACTACTGCGTTTGCGTCGAGCCAGTAGTGGTTATCTTCTGCCGCTTCGCCAATGCTGGCAAGGCTGTCGTGAGCGGTGTCTTTGCGTTCCTCGACAATTGAAAAAGCCCGCATGTTGTCGCTATCCTCCAATGATATATTGCCATCTGCTCTGATTTGTATGTACATAATACCGTCCCGGTTGTGTCTTTGACTAAAGCAACCAATACTATCAGGCCACAAATTAATTATCCCGGCACTGATCCAGAATCTGGCTTCCCCGGTCTGGCGGAACTGCCGTCAAACCTGCATACGTTTCGTTCAGCAGTCCGATTCCGGTGCAATGCCACTGGCTCCCGGCGGTAGTAGAAAATAATGCAGTCAGATTGGCGTCTGCTGTTGGAGCGTCCCGAGTTTTCCGTTATCATTTGCGCACCTTTTCCCTGTCCAAGCTGTGGCCTGAAATTATATGCTATGCCTCCCCGGTAGCCCGGCTTTATCGGAATTCAGACGAAACAAATTACTGCAACAACTGACCGGGTCCGGCCTTTCGGTTAACGGGCTTGACGCGAGTTATATTCACCTTGTCGATCTCGCGGGAGCGCTCGACGACGATGAAACAAATATTTTAAACACGTTGCTGAGTTATGGTCCGGCAGAGCAATCCCGGCATATCGAGGGTCAGGTTTTTTACGCAATCCCCCGGCCTGGCACTATTTCACCCTGGGCCAGTAAAGCGACTGACATTGCTCATCACTGTGGTTTGACCCAAATTCAACGAATCGAGCGCGGTATCGTTTACCGGATAGATACCCGGGATGCAGTACCGGTGGATTTATTGCATGACCGGATGATCGAAGCGGTTTTCAGTCAGGTCGAAGACTGCGCTGCGTTGTTTGACGCCCAGCAGCCCCGTTCGGTGGTCGAAATTGACAATCGTGGTCTGGGTCGTGGTGCGTTGGCACAGGCCAACCTTGAACTGGGCCTGGCCTTGTCTGACGATGAAATCGATTATCTCGATAGTGCTTACCACGAGCTGGGTCGTAATCCGAGCGATGTCGAGTTGATGATGTTTGCGCAGGCGAATTCCGAGCATTGCCGGCATAAGATTTTCAATGCCAGTTGGACTATCGATGGTGTGGATCAGGAACGTTCGCTGTTCAACATGATCCGCAATACGCACGAAATGCATAGCAAGGGGGTGTTGTCTGCCTATCACGATAATTCGGCCGTGATAGCCGGATTTAGTGCGCGCCGGCTGGCACCCTCGTCGCAAACCGCGAGTTACGAGTATCGTGAAGGCGATATCGATATTTTGATGAAGGTCGAAACCCACAATCATCCCACCGCAATATCTCCTTTCCCTGGTGCTGCAACAGGCTCTGGTGGCGAAATCAGGGACGAAGGTGCGACCGGTACCGGCTCTAAACCCAAGGCCGGCTTATGTGGTTTTTCGGTTTCCAATTTACGCATTCCCGATTTCGAGCAACCCTGGGAACGCGATTTCGGCAAACCCGACCGTATTGCATCGGCCTTGCAAATCATGATCGAAGGCCCAATCGGTGCGGCGTCTTTCAATAATGAATTCGGTCGACCCAACACCTGTGGATATTTCCGCAGCTTTGAACAGCGGGTCGATTCGGCCGAAGGCTCTGAGGTGCGGGGATACCACAAGCCCATTATGGTCGCCGGTGGGGTCGGTGCAATTCACCGCGAACATATCGACAAACAGGATATTCCTCCAGGGGCAAATATTATTGTGCTTGGTGGTCCCGCCATGCTGATCGGGCTGGGTGGCAGCGCTGCGTCATCCATGGCCAGCGGCAGCAGCCATGAAAACCTGGATTTCGCATCGGTGCAGCGAGGAAACCCGGAAATGCAACGTCGGGTGCAGGAAGTCATAGATCGTTGTTTTGCACAGGCTGCTGATAATCCGATTTTATCGATACACGATGTGGGCGCGGGTGGGCTATCGAATGCGTTACCGGAACTGGTGAATGATGCCGGGCGCGGTGCCAGGCTGGATTTGCGCAAGATTCCCAACGATGAACCGGGCATGTCGCCGATGGAGATCTGGTGTAACGAAAGCCAGGAACGTTATGTGCTCGCAATCAACGATGAGCGGCTGCAGGATTTCATTGCTATTTGCGCCAGAGAACGCTGTATTTACGCGGTTTTAGGCAAGGCTACCGAAGCGCCGCAACTCCAGGTCAGCGATCCGCATTTCGGCAATATCCCGGTTGATTTGCCGCTCGAGGTTTTGCTTGGGAACCCCCCCAAAGTGCATCGCAATGTCACCCGTGTGGAGACGTCACAAGCACCGTTTAACCGTGATCAGGTTGAACTTCGGGATGCGCTTTACCGGGTTTTGCATCTTCCGACCGTGGCGGACAAGACTTTCCTGGTCAGTATTGGTGACCGCTCGGTAGGTGGCCTGGTATCGCGCGATCAAATGGTCGGCCCGTGGCAGGTACCCCTTGCCAATGCCTCGGTTACGCTGAGCGATTTCAAAGGCTATACCGGGGAAGCGATGAGTATGGGCGAAAGAACACCGCTGGCCCTGCTCGATGCTCCGGCATCGGGACGCATTGCAATCGGTGAAGCGCTAACGAATCTTGGTAGT
>QIJI01000277.1 GCA_003231795.1 Gammaproteobacteria bacterium | reverse complement strand
TGGCAGACAGAGGCAGCCTCCTTCAAACCCATGCTCGATCACCAGGACGATAATATTGAGTGGAAGCCCGAGGTGCCACTGGAGTCAATTCAAAAGGATTTCCAGGCCTTTAAAACAAGTCTGAAAAATCACCCGGTGGCTGTCATCAAGCAGCGGCAGTGGCCATATCCGGTGGCGGTTGAAAAATTTGTTGCAGCCAGTGAGCTAATCGGACTGGTGGCTGATGTCGACGTATTTGCTTTTGGCATGGTGCTGGTAAAACAATCTCCGGGGTCGGCTAAAGGCATGGTGTTCGTGACGCTAGAAGATGAAAGTGGTTTTTTCAATCTGGCTTTTACGCCGCAGGCCTACACACGCTTTTATCGTCAGGTCGATCAACAACCATTCCTGGCGGTAGTGGGGCAGTTGCAGCGGGTCAACGAATCGCATTCGATTCTGGTAAAACGGGTTTTCGATATGGACAACCAGGCCGAGCTACTGGATCTACCAAAGCAGCCGCCGCTAGAAGCTCCTCAAGTTGCTGTCGAGTTAATCAAACCAAGGGCTTTCCACTAAGATTAAACGAAGCTAACCAGTCGCAACATCATCTCACCGATGCTCCAAAGCGATTCAAACACCGGAACACCGGCGAAATTAATCAGGATCAAGGTCAGTAATGCGTAGCTTCCGAAACGCTGATTAATGCGTAGATATTTCAACGCCAATTCCCGCGGCAGCGCATAGGGCAGAATATAACTGCCGTCGAGTGGGCCGATAGGAAGCAGGTTGAACAACATCAGTAGCATGTTAATCAACGCGAGATAGGTAAAGAAAAAATACGCAATCTGGCCGTTAAAGAAACTCCAGCCCAACTTGAGACCGATCAGGTACAGGTTTATCGTCACCACGGCGAGAAACAGGTTCATTGCCGGACCTGCCGCAGCTACCAGCAACATACCCCAACGGGTACGAAAATTTCGTGCATCGGCAGGAACCGGCTTGGCATAGCCGATACCGATAACCAGTACCAACAGCAAGCCCAGCAGATCGATATGCGGAATAGGGTTCAGGGTCAATCGCCCGGCACGTTCAGCGGTATCATCACCGATCAGTGACGCCGCCTTGGCGTGACCGAATTCATGAAAAGTCAGCGAAAATATCAACGCGAACACGATCAGCACAAATAGCACAAATTGCCCATCCAGAAGCAATAGAATCATAGTAATGAATCAAGCGTCGTCGGAGACTTCGAACTCGGATTTCCCTTCGTTTTCTTCGTCATCTTCTTCCGCTTCTTCGACCAGACTCAGGCCGCCAAACGAGTCGTCTTCGCTGCTGCTCGTGCCTTCACCTTTCTGCCCGAGTTCGATGCGCAGGCGCAGATTATTTTCAGCATCGGCATTCTTCAATGCTTCTTCGAGACTGATTTTACCGTCAATGTACAGATGATAAAGTGCCGAATCGAAGGTGCGCATGCCCATTGATTCTGACTTTTGCATGACTTCCTTGATTTCCATCACCGATCCCTGTTTGATCAGGTCTGCAACGCGACCCGAGTTCAGTAGTATTTCGATCGCAGCACAGCGCTTGCCATCAACCGTCGGAATCAAACGCTGTGAGACAAACGCCTGCAAATTAATCGATAAATCGCTGAGCAATTGTGTACGGCGTTCTTCCGGAAAGAAATTAATAATTCGATCGAGAGCCTGATTGGCATTGTTGGCATGTAAAGTTGAAATTGCGAGGTGTCCGGTTTCGGCAAAGGCGAGTGCGTGCTCCATCGTTTCACGGTCGCGTATCTCACCGATCAATATCACATCCGGTGCCTGTCGAAGCGTGTTTTTCAATGCGTCTTCAAACGAATCGGTGTCCATGCCAACTTCACGCTGATTGATGATACAACCCTTGTGCGGATGGATATATTCGACTGGATCTTCGATGGTAATAATATGACCTTTGGAATTGATGTTGCGATAATCGATCAATGCTGCCAGTGAAGTCGATTTACCTGAGCCAGTGCCACCTACAAATAGAATAAGCCCGCGCTTGGCCATAATCACCGTGGACAATATTTCAGGCAGGCCGAGATCATCTTTGTTCGGAATTTCGGTAACAATGTTACGAATGACCATGGCAGTTTCATTACGTTGTTTGAATATATTGACCCGGAATCGACCAACCTCGGGTAATGATATGGCGAGATTCATTTCAGGCTTTGCTCGGAATTCGCCTTTTTGCTTGTCATTCATAATTTCCTGCGCCATCGAATCGACCCACCCGGGTGGTGCGCGATCTTTACCCAACGGTTTTAAAATGCCATTGAATTTTGCGCTGGGAGGTGCGCCGGTCGAAAAGTAAAGATCAGAACCGCCCTTTTCAGCAAGGATTTTTAAATAAGGCTTAACTTTCATGTCTGCTACCTGAGCTATCTACTGATTCACCGGACCCAAGTATAACGATTCGTGTGGGATCGGCGACAGCAAATTTGCCTGATGGACACAAAATCCGAATCCGCAGGCACTAGCCTGTGAATTCGGGTTGAACTTAAATAGAAATATGAACAAAATCACATAAGCCTTTGAAAATTATAAATATACGTTATACTCAATCAGTAGTTTGTCGATTTTTATAGAAATGGCAGTGACGGCTACGCAGGCGTTGGATGCGTACTGCAACCCGGGGATTAAAAATTGGTCTATAAAAGTGTTAATCGGTGAAGATGCTAGCCGCTGGTTAGCGCTCGATGAATTCAAAGCTTGGCCAGCACTAATGACTGGAAAAAAAGGTAGTTAGAGTGTCGCAAGATCAGATCTATCGGTACAAGAAATCATTTCGCCTGCAATTTCAAGATGACGAAAGCGAGGCCCTTTACCGTGAAATGCATGAAAAAAGCGGACGTAGCTCAAGTGTGCTTGCATTTGCTGCGTTGTTTGTACTGTGCCTGTCATACGCTTATCTTGAATATCGTGCCTTCGGCTATGAAGTGGCGATTCCAATGTATGGATATCTGTTCGCGGCTGTGCTTGCGCTTGCCAATCTGCTGCTGAGCAGATTCTCCGCCGAATTGCATTATCTGAACCTGCGTTTGATTTCCAACGGTATTATTGCCATGGGGGTCGTGGTAGCTGCTGTTTTTTTGCAAAAATATAGTCCCTATCACGCGCTTGAATTCGTGCTGCTTGTAGTCTGGTTTGGTAGTTTAAAATCAATCCGCATGGTTGCGACTTTTGGCATCTATCTACTGTTTGCTATCGCCTTCGTCGGGACCATGTATATGACCGAAATATCAGAATTCGTGATGTCGCTGGTTTCAGTTTTACTCGGTGCCGCAGTATTCCTGGGGGCATACATTGGATATTTGATCGAGCGCGGACGGCGAATGTTGTTTCTGCAATCCGAGACAAATATCAGTATGACCAATCGACAGGAGATGTGGGCCTTCACATTGATCGATCTGGATTTGGCGTTAAGCGGTATTCTTGATTTCAAGGAAGTGATCGCATTGTTGAAAAAACACCTCGAGCCGGTGATTAATTTCGAGTCCTATATTTTGACCTCGCTGGAAGGGCAGGGGCCGAAACCGGTTGCCGATAAAATTGAAGGTGAATTGTTTGAGGATGATGACCGGACTTTATGGTCGGAAGATCTGCTCGGAAAATTAACCCAGACACGTCAGGCTACGATTAGTGCTGAGCACGAGCTGGTTAAGGGTTTTCTCGGTATCAAGAAGCAACGCTTTACTTCCTACCGTCTCGATGTGCCGGTATTTAACGATTCCAGGTTGCTGGGTGTTATTAGCCTGCGCCGATCTTCTGATCCTTTCGACGACCTTGATATGATCGCAAGCGTCAGTATCGCGTCGCAGGCGATGCTGATTTTCAAGCGTTCCGCACGCAGTTCTGCGATTGTGCTCGATCAATCTGTGCCGGATCCCGTGATCAGGCCCAAACAACCTGATGCGACCAGTACTCAAACCCGAACTTCAACAACCGCTGCGTTGTCGGATACCAGGGATATAGAAGTTACCGACCAAAGCATATCCGATTCCAGCTTTGATCCTGATGGCACGCTGGTGCCGCAGGCCGTGGTACAGAAGATCAAGCAGGACGAAGAATCAGCGAAAAAAACCATTACCTTGATGAGTCGGGAAAATGCCGACAAGATAGCGGCTGATCGTTATCGAACTGCAGCGGTCGAAGGTGAACCCCTGTCCGTTCTGATTATCGAAGTCGATGGGCTGTCCAAGTTACGCGAGCAAGACGGTGATCAGGTCGCATACAAGGTTTTTGCAGCGATCGTAAAATACATATTTTCCAAAATTGACAAGGAAAAGGAAATCCTCGGGCGCTATGGACAAAATGGACTAAGCGTATTAATGCCGAAGATTGACATGAATGCGGCTGAGAAATTTGCCGAAATGATTCGACATTTTGTTGACAATGCCCGCTACAAAACGGCCTATGGAGAAAAAAGCGCGACCTTGAGTATTGGGGTTGCTGCAATTACCGACGACACCGGCGATTACGGATCAATGGTTAAACGTGCCGACATGGCCTTGTTTGTTGCCAAAAAGAATGGCCGAAACTGCGTCAAAGTCCGGTTGTAATCTGTTGCGACAAACAAAACCAGAGTTGATGTATGGTTGATAATCAGCACTGGTTGGATCGTTGGAAAGAAAATCGCATCGGGTTCCACGAGCCCGCGGTTAATCAGCATCTGAAAGACCAGCTTCCACAATTTAGTCTGAACCCGGGCGCCAGTGTGTTTATGCCCTTGTGCGGAAAAGCGCACGATATTGCCTGGCTTGCAGCGCAGGGCTACCAGGTTATCGGAATTGAGTTGTCCAGCCTGGCGATCGAATCGTTTTTTGAAGAAAACTCGCTCGGATTCCAGTCCTTTGAAAATGATCGTTTCGTGCTGTACAAGTCCGGATTAATAAATCTGATGCAGGGCGATTTTTTTGATCTGCGAAAGGAAGACCTCGCAGATTGCAGTTTCGTTTACGATAGAGCAGCGCTAATTGCGATGGATCAATCCCAACGTCCCCGATACTATCAACACATGAATTCAATTCTTCCCGTGAGTGAAATGTTATTGATCACTCTCGAATACGATCAGGAAGAAATGCCGGGCCCTCCCTATTCAGTACCCGAGAACGAAGTGCTTGATCATTACGCTGAAAACTATTCGATTGATATGCTGGAGCGAAACAATGTCATTGATGAACGCCCCCGTTGGCGTAAAGTCGGAATGACCTGGCTGAATGAATCTGTGTATCGTTTAACGCCTGTAGCGAGCCATGAAAGCGCGCGGTAATTTGCATAAAATGCTAACCGAGATTGGCAATCCGGTGAAATATCATCTGGACCTGGGTGGTCAGCGGGTGACCATGAGCGACTTGCTGGGACAAACGATCAGTATCGAGTTTATGCAGCAGATTGAATGTATTCACTGCGGTCGAATGACCAAAAAGAGTTTTAACCAGGGATATTGCTATCCCTGTTTCAGTAGTCTGGCACAGTGCGATATCTGTATCGTTTCCCCGGAAAAGTGCCATTTCCATTTAGGCACCTGCCGCGAGCCGGATTGGGGTCTGGCCAACTGCATGCAACCACATATTATTTATCTGTCAAACACCTCGGGCGTCAAAATTGGAATTACCCGCGCCAGCCAGATTCCGACTCGCTGGATCGATCAGGGTGCGGTGCAGGCACTGGCCGTTCTGAAAGTAAACAAGCGCTATCACGCCGGATTAATCGAGCATGCTTTCAAGAAATATCTAAACGATCGCACTAACTGGCGCAGTATGCTTAAAAACGAGGTCAGTGAAATCGACCTGTTCGAGGTGTTTGAGACTTACTGGCCGGATATCAAGTCGGGCCTGGACGATGAAATACTGACCGATGTCGAAGTGATCGCAAGCCCCGACGAGGCCGTTGACATTGAGTATCCCGCGATGAAATATCCGCTTAAGGTCACCAGTTTTAACCTGGATAAACAACCCCGGGTAGAGGGCCGGCTCGAGGCCATTAAAGGTCAATATCTTATTCTCGACGGTGGCGTCATCAATATGCGTAAATACGGCGGATATCTGGTCGAGATCGAAGCGACCTAAGCCGTCATTGATCAGAGGCTCCCTAGCCCGCATTTCTCACCAACATTCGCAGTAGAATGCTGGTGAGAAATGCGGGCTAGCACATCCAGCCTGCTAGTGAAGTCTCACTAAGGGGTTTTGTTGAAAGTAAAACTCCATCACTTTCCTGACATGTGTCGGGTAATCGAGCGCATCCATTTCCTTCATTCCTTGTGAGAAAAAACCGTGCGCTTCGTGCGGCAGGTAAACTAAAAACTCGTCGAAGGCCTGCCGCATGACCTCAAGATCATGGGTTCGGGTAGCGACAATGGCACGATTAAAGTGCAACAGGCTCCAGGGTTGAAACGCTTCGGAAAATGCGTCGTCTCGTTTTAAATCAGCAGAACAATGATCGACGATATCGGCGATTAACTGCGACAGTGCGTATAGCGCTTTTTTTTCCTGCAACAGGTTGGCGAGCTGTGCGATCGCGTTTACCACCGGTTCGAGATAGTTAATATTACCGTTATAACTCATGGTCCAGCGCGCGATGACCAATGATATCTGTTCAATTTCTCGGCGACGATGGGGTAGATCGAGCCGCTCCATCAGGTCGATCAGCTTCAGTAGTAATACGAAACCATGGTTACTGATTTCGGTTGCTTCCGGTGCTTCGATAAATATGTTTTCACTGGCCCGCAGATTGACACTTGCGACGACGTTGAAAAATTGAGCGAATTGGTCGATAAGATTGCCGAGACCATTGCGATACTCATCGTCGAGGTATTCATCAATCTGCTGAGGCAGCGCGAGCAGGTAGGATCGCGCATCCTTTAGCGTCGCCATTGATTCCAAGATTAAAACTCCTTCGGGCAAATATCATTCGGAAAACTCTGATTAATCCAGAGTTTCCGTGGTTCATGGATGTACCGTACTCTGACAATTCAGAGCCTGCACCGGACTTGATTCGGTGATGAATTGTTCAGAGTTTCTTAATACACACCCTTTATAACGACCGAAGGATGTTTTTTATAAGCGCCGGACCTTGATAAATTAACCCGCTGTATATCTGAATCAATTTAGCCCCCATTTCGAAACGCACTCTGGCTTCATCTGCGGAATCGATACCACCCACTGAAATAATTGGTATATCTTCGCCGAGTTCGCGATAAAAAGCGCCCAGGATTTGCCGAGACTGTTCGCGTAACGCAGCACCGCTTAAACCCCCGGCTTCACCTGCAAGGGGGTGGCCCTGAACAGCTTCGCGCGAAACGGTGGTGTTGGTCGCGATCAATGCGTCGATGCGATATTTACGAAGCAACGCTGCCAGTGCCGGAATGGCCAGCGGGTCGAGGTCTGGTGACAGCTTTAATGCGATGGGGCGGGAGTACTGATACTGGTCTTCCATCTGACAGCGTTTTTCATCGATTCCGGCGAGCAGTGCTTCAAGCGCCGATTCATTCTGCAAGTTTCGTAGCCCGGGCGTGTTCGGTGACGATATGTTGATCGCGATATAGTCTGCCTGACTATAAACCTTCTCCAGCAGCAGCGCGTAGTCCGATAACGCCTGGGTTATCGGAGTGTCGAGATTTTTACCGATATTGATACCCAGAATAAAATTGCGCGTTGAAGCCGCCACCTGAAGCGTCAGATGGTCAACACCGAGGTTATTAAAGCCCATCCGATTGATCAGGCTTTGATGACTCGTTAATCGGAAAATTCGGGGTTTGGCGTTGCCCGGTTGTGGTTTTGGAGTGACGCTGCCTACTTCTAAAAAACCAAATCCGAGTTTGCCCAACCCGTCGAGGTAATCCGCATTTTTATCAAGCCCTGCCGCCAGACCGACCGGATTGGCAAAGTTCAGACCCATCACCTGCACCGGTTTTTCGATCTTTTGCGCTGGAATGAGCGAGCGAAACTGCTGCAACATTCCGAGGCTGATATCATGGGCCAGCTCGGGATCGACCGAGAAAAGTAATGGTTTTACCAGCGAATAAAGCATTTAGGGCCTGTTCACACTAATTGAATCATCACTAACCAATCAGTGCGACCAGATCCGGATAGTGTTTAAGGTCGTGCAGCGTATCAATAACTCGCACAGTTTCAAGCAGGCAGGCGCGGTAGTTCAATTTTTTCGCATTCGCCAGCGTTTGGTCAAGCACCTGATCGCTGCTCCAGCGAATATTGCTGAACAATTCGGCCTCGATCATACTGCACCCAATCAATGCGTATCCGCCATCTTCTGCCGGCAACAGTACCAGCTCGTGACTGTCTAGCGCCTTCGCTGCCTGGTGCAAATGCCGACAGGTTAAGTCCAGACAATCGGATCCGACAATGATGGCGCCTTTATTTCCTGCGAGCATCAATTCGAAAGCATTTAGCATACGCAGGCCCAGGTCGCCTTCCTGTTGCAACAGGTAGTCCTCCCCGTGAAATATGTCGTCGTCGCTGGATTCGGTCAGAAACAGCTGATACCTGAGATCTGAATCACGACAAACGTCCAGGGCATGCCGAAGGCAATAACGATAGACCCGCGTCGCTTTATTCGCGCCGAGATCTGGAATGAGTCGTGTTTTTACCCGGCCCTGTACCGGTGGTTTGGCAAAAACTCCCACGCGAGGCATGAGCTCCCTGGCAGGCCTTTGCTTAGCAGGCGCATCAACCACGCTGATAATAGATTCGATGCAGATGCCTGGGATTTACGCCTAGCCAGAAAGCAAGCCGCAGGCCCCACATCAACAACATGGTTCTGATTATGCCGTTATCCTGCCAGCGGCGGCTCGAACTGGTGATGGATTGTTTTACTATCTTGGGGGTATGCAATCGACGCGCCCGCTTGCTAATCGCGATGTCTTCCATCAACGGTATTTGCGGGAAACCACCGATGGCCTTGAAAAAGTGGCGTTGAAAAAAAAGTCCTTGATCACCACCAGCCACCCTGCTGATTTGTGTTCGCAGATTGATGCTGATTTCTATGGCGCGGTAAATAAAGGATTGACCGCTTAGGCGTAAGTGGAAAAATCCCCAATTTGCACCACTATCAATTTCGCGATGGAAGCTATCCGGCAACTGGCTGTCAGCATGCAGGAACAGGAGTGTATTGCCGCGGGCGGCTTCGCTGCCACAATTCATTTGTAGCGCGCGTCCCGACGGGCTGCGAACCAGCCGGCAGTTATGGGCCAGTGCAATTTTAACGCTATCGTCCTGACTGCCGCCATCACAAATTATGACTTCGCAATGTTGTTTAACTGCAGCGATGGAAAATAGTTTTGTCAGGCTGTTGTCGAGTATTTCGGCTTCATTCAGCGTTGGAATGATGATACTGATATCCGGGTCGATATCCGTAGAATCAGGCAAGGGCCCCGCCACAACTGCTGCCCTGACCAGCGGTACAGCCATAACAGTGGTCGGCAATTCGAACCGGGATTTTTTCCAGACCGGTATTTAAAATATCGCGAATATGCAATTTATCGCGATTTTCCGGATTTCGGATATTCATATTTAACATTTGATTGAAATCGCAATCGTAAACAAATCCCTGCCAGTCGATACTGAGCTGATTGATGCACATCAGGCCCTGCAGGTTGGCTGCGCTGAAAGAGTCCTTCAGCAAATTCATATAATTTTCAAATTCGCCTTTCGATATCAGCGTGCTGCCAAAACGGGCAATCGGCATATTGGTGATGGTAAACAGTTGATTGAACTGAATATCAAATTCTTTTGACAAAAAAGTCTTGTAGTCCTGCTCCAGTGATTCTTGTGGAGGTGGAAGGAAGGGGCCGGTGGGGTTATAAACCAGCGTCAGCCTCAGCCTGGAATTTTCATCTCCATAACCCAGTTGATTCAATCGCTTCAACGCCTGCATACTTTTCTGATAAACACCTTTACCACGCTGGCCGTCGACGTTCTCTTCGATATAACAGGGCAGCGAAGCGACAATTTCAACTTCGTTCTCGGCCAGAAATTCGGCCATGTCTTCGTAACCGGGTTCCAGCAGGATGGTCAGATTACAGCGATCGATAACCTTGACATTGCGCGCGCGCGCGGCAACTACCAGGTCTTTGAACAAAGGATTCATTTCCGGCGCGCCGCCGGTCAGATCAAGGGTATGAATTGAAGGGGTTTCGAGTACCTGTAAAATATGCTGAATGTTGTCCTGCTGCATTAATTCTTTACGGGTCGGCCCTGCGGCGACGTGACAATGCAGGCAGGACTGGTTGCACAGATACCCAAGATTAACCTGCAAAATTTCCAGCGCAGTTCGTTTAACCGCTGGGAAAGCGGTGGTTTTTAATAAAGGCCAGGTGTCGCGCATGAAACTGGAACTGGTGATTGATTCAGGATAGACCTGCAATATAACATAGAGTTCAAATTACGGGTGAAATTGAATAATTTGCAAATGGAGTCTGAATCAAATCGGGTCGAATGTGCGGTGGCGGTTGTTGTCACTGCAAATCAGAAGGTCCTGGCCGGCAAGCGTGCTTCAGTGGGGGGTGGATTCGAGTGGCAATTGCCCGGCGGCTGGATTGAAATTCAGGAATCTCCGATACAGGCCGCGCGACGTGAAGTGCTTGAAGAAACGGGTTTGCAATTTGTCGATCCGTTTTTTGTCGGGATGACTGACAATATTTTTTCGCCACAGAACCATTCAATATCGTTGTATTTTGAGGCAGAATGCGTTGATGAAAATGCGTTAATTATCGGGGAAGATGAAAAATGCACTTCCTGGGTATGGAAAGACTGGGCTGGGATAAATGAAAACCTATTTCTACCCCTGCAATTATTAAGGCAGACGGGTTATCGACCGTTTTTACGAAATAAACGTAAGACACATGTCTCATTTTAGATTTATATAGTGTTTTTATAGGCTTATCCTAGTTAAACTGGATTTAAATTTAGCCGGACTGCTATAGTTCCTAACTGCGAGAAAACTCAAATCATTGCATGAAAATTGAATTCGACATTGCCAGCGATCAGATTGATGGTGCGCGAGACTATCAGGAAGACGCGTACATGGTTAATCAATTGGGCGAAGCCGATAATGGTGATAAATGCTCGTTGATTATCATGGCCGATGGCATGGGAGGGCATGCAGCAGGTAACGTCGCCAGCAACATGGTGGTTGCCACCTTCAATAAAACCTTCCAGGGTAAATTCCCGACCACCGAGGTTGGCGAAGTACTAACCGACGCGCTCAACCGCTCCAACGATCAAATTCGGCAATCGGTCAAGGAAACTCCTGCGCTGCGTGGCATGGGCTGTACCATGGTGACGGCATATATTCAGGACGATAAACTTTTCTGGGTAAGTGTCGGCGATAGCCATCTCTACCTGGTTCGCGATCGTGAGTTGATCAAGCAGAATGCTGATCACAGCTACGGTGCCTATCTCGACATGATGAAAGAACAGGGCATGGAAATCGATGAGCAGGCTGGGATGTCGCGCAATATGTTGATGAGCGCCATGACCGGAGAAGAGATCAGTAGTATCGATGTCTCTGAAACCCCGATCAAACTCCGCCCCGGAGACCGGATTATTGTTGCCAGCGATGGTCTCGATACCCTCGGTGCCGGTGCCATAATTCAGTACTCTTCGTGGTCGGCAACTGCGAAAGAGTGTGTTTACGCGTTGCTTAAAGCCGTCGAAGACGCCAACAAGATTAATCAGGATAACACCACGCTGATAGTGGTTGACGTCAAGGAGCGCGAATCCAGGCATGAACCCGAGGCAGCCGACGAGGTTCCACCCGAGCAGGCAGTTTCGCGCGTTGCCGATGTCAAGGCACCCGAAGAGTTTAAAGAGCCGCGATCGTTTAAAGGTCTGATCTGGTTGATTATCATCGGCGCAGCCATTGCCGGTGGGTATTTTGCCTGGCAGAAAGGGTTGATCGATGAAGCCATGGAAATAGGGTCGGAACTGGTAGAAACCACGCAAAAGTCACTCGAAGCCGAGCTGCAACCCGAGCCGGTAGCCGAGCCCGAACCGCAACCCGAGCCGGTGGTCGAACCGGAACCTGGGCCCGAACCGGTTTATGTCGATAAGGCGGATGTCTTTAGAGATAAGCTCAAGGGTGGAGGTCGCGGACCAGCCATGATTCAGATTTCATCGGGT
>QIJI01000059.1 GCA_003231795.1 Gammaproteobacteria bacterium | reverse complement strand
ATGGTCGCAAACCGGGATCATTTCTCCCGGTCAGCCGCCGCTACAAGTTCCCACAGATAAAAAAGTCGGTTCTGGTTGATAGCGGTACCCGTCAAACTGAAACCCTGTACGAATCAACTCCGCCTTTTCGCGAGGCTTTGAGCGAACTTGAAAAACTCAAGGCTGCGCGCGATAAAGGAATGGATATTGCGGCCATGATCAAAGAGGAAATGCAACATCTCGAAGAAGATATCGCATTGCGATCTCAGTACATCAATAGCCTGATCGACAAGTTAAAGTAAACTATTATCACCGCGCCTGTTCAAGGCGCGGTGTTTTTTCGACCATCAAACCTTCCCATCATCGGGCAATGAGCCCTCGTGGGTTAATTGCTGAATCGATTCGATAGCCGAACCTGATGGATGCACCGCAGTCGGTCGACTCGGTCCCTGTTTCTCAAGCGGTACCGGAGCACGTCTAAACATTCGGTACAGGGCAAACCCTCCCGTCAACGCATGCACGATAGCGAACGATGCAAATAATGCCTGGATACCGATTTCGTCCATTAAAATCGCGACCAGTATCGGCCCTGTAATCGCGCCAAGCCCGCTACTGAGTACCAGGGCTCCGCTGGCAGCAATCATCTGACTCGGTTCGAGATGGTCGTTGGTGTAAGCGATGCAAACCGAATACAGCGGAAATGCAAGGCCTCCGAACAGTGCGATAGCCAGATACAACAGTGGCATCGAGATTTCCGCCGCTATCAGGCACAGTAGTGCTGCAATGGCGGTCAGCAATGTCGTTATGGTCAGGATCAAACGACGATCGAATCGGTCCGAAAGCACACCGATGGGCCACTGCAATACGATAGTACCGAGAACGGCTGCCGCCATGAAATATGATATTTCCTTGATATCAAGTCCAATACGTTGTCCGTAAACCGGCGCCAGCGCAAAAAAAGTGGCGGTTACCAGCCCTACCGCAAACATACTGACAATCCCGAGTGGCGTGAGTCGATACAATTCGATCAAGCTGATGCGAACCGAATTGCGAAAACTGGGGGGTGATCCGGCTGACAGGAGCAACGGTACTACCGCAATCGAAATCAGCACGGACGTCAGGATGAACAGAGGATAATCATCCGGTTCAGCCAAATTGAGTAACAACTGGCCCGCACCGACACCGATATAAGTGACCACCATGTAAAGTGATAATAATTTACCGCGTGTCTCGTTAGTAGCGCGATCGTTAAGCCAGCTTTCGGCCACAATGTACAGCCCGGCAAAACAGAAGCCGCTGATCAGGCGCATTGCAATCCAGGCCGGTACGGTAACAAAAATGGCGTGAATCAGTATGGCGGCCGAGGATATTGCGGCAAAGGCCGCAAACACGCGAATATGCCCTACCCTGAGGGTTATTCGTGGCGTTAGAATCGAACCGATCAGGAAACCAAGATAAAACGAGGACATGACAAGACCAGTCAACGTGGCCGAGAATCCCTCGAGATCAGCACGCACCGCCAGCAGAGTACCCTGCAGGCCATCCCCCAGCATCAAAATGCCGAAACCCAGTAATATCGCCCAGGACGACGCCAGGGCTGCACCGAAAGTGGCAGGTCTACTAGCCAATGAATTACTCCTTTTAAAGCCTGGTGCTGGTGAATTGAATACCGCAGCTATTCCAAAAATAGAAAACAATCATTTTTCGCGTTTGCTAGCCCGCATTAAATCTACTGCTCGTCAAAGGTTAATAAACTGATAATAGCGTTCAAATTATGATACAACAGCCGGAACAAATATTTCGATAACAAATCAGCATATAAGCATTTAGAACATTCATGATGGTGCTAAGCAATAAACTCGGTCATGATGCAAAAGTAGCAGGCAACTGGAAAATGGACGGTAACAAAGTGATAGAACGCTGATAGCTCGCTTAGTTATGAAATGCGGGTTAAGGCACTGCAGTCCTGCACCCGCTTAATAAAAAAATTTACACGCGGCTTACAAGCTTTACAGGCTGCGAATAAGGGGGATAGAGCACGTGCATCCAATAGTTCGAACGATATTGCAAAGACTCGGCCTTGGCCTGGTCACTCTTTTCGTAGTTTCCCTGATTCTTTTCAGTTCGATCGAGTTTTTACCTGGTGATTTTGGTGAGGCTGTACTCGGTCAAGCGGCATTACCTGAAACCGTGGCTGCGTTTCGCAAGGAACTGGGACTCGATTTACCCGTGCATGAACGTTACCTCGACTGGTTGGGTGGAATGCTGACCGGCGATATGGGCAATTCGTTCTCCGGCAGGGGCGCTGGCGGTGGACAGGATCGCTCAAGAGCAGTCATCGATTTACTCGCACCGAGACTCGCCAATACGCTGTTCCTGGCCTCGATGGCGGCAATTATCTCGGTACCGCTGGCCCTGTTTCTCGGCATCACAGCCGCGCTATATCGCGGTTCGATTTACGATCGCCTGGTCAACGCCTGCACTCTGACGACGATTTCCTTCCCGGAATTTTTTGTAGCCTATATTCTGATCCTGATATTTTCATCGTTTAACCAGATATTCCCGTCGCTGGCCAATATCAGTCCGGACGCGACGTTCTGGGAGCGCGTCTACCTGTCAGCCCTGCCCGCCATGACTTTAACCCTGGTCATCGTCGCGCATATGATGCGCATGACGCGCGCCGCGATTATCAGTTTGATGGCCAGCCCCTATATTGAAATGGCAGAATTAAAAGGTGCGTCAAAATCGGAAATCATATTGAAACACGCATTGCCGAATGCCTGGGCGCCAATTGTTACCGTCATCGCTTTCAACCTCGCTTACCTGGTGGTCGGGGTGGTAGTAGTCGAAGTGGTGTTTGTTTATCCCGGGGTCGGACAGCTCATGGTGGATGCGGTGAGGACACGTGATGTTCCGGTTGTGCAGGGTTGCGCAATGATATTTGCGGCCACTTATATCCTGCTTAACCTGTTTGCCGACGTTATTGCAATAATCACCAATCCACGGTTGTTACATCCACGATGAACTCAATGAACACTGACAACGACAAAGAAGAAGATATTTCCTCCAGCGAAACGGCTGAATTAGCGGATCAGGGATATTCGGCGGCCGGCGAAGTTGGCATGATCAAATCACGACGAACCTTTCGCGAAAATGTCTGGCGAGGATTAAAATCAGCCCCACCCACGGCGCTTTTCGGGTTAACGGTGATAACCATTTATGCTTTTTTTGCAATATTTGCCGGTTTTCTCGCACCTTATGGAGAGGCCGAAATATTCGACCTTTCTTATGCGCCCTGGGATGATCAGTTTATGTTCGGCACCGATCAACTGGGCCGCGACGTTCTTTCAAGATTGATATACGGTGCCCGAAACACCGTCGGCATCGCGTTTGTCACCACGTTGTTTGCCTTTACCATCGGCGGCGGCCTTGGAATCACGGCCGCGATTAATAATAACGGCTGGCTCGATAACCTGTTGAGCCGCTCAGTCGACGTATTGATGGCCATTCCCAGCCTGATTTTCGCGCTGATTCTGCTTTCCATGTTTGGTGCCACTACGCTTAATCTGATCATTATTATCGCAGTGCTCGACTCGACCCGGGTATTCCGGATTGCGCGAGCAGTTTCTCTGAACGTTGTTGTTATGGACTATGTTGAGGCTGCAAGGCTTCGCGGCGAAAAATTGATGTGGATTCTGTGGCGGGAAATTCTACCCAATATCATGCCGCCATTGGTGGCCGAATTCGGGCTGCGTTTCTGCTTTGTATTCCTGACCATCGCGGCGCTGTCGTTTCTTGGTGTCGGTATCCAGCCACCAACGGCAGACTGGGGTTCCATGGTGCGTGAAACAGCCGGTTTGATTCAATTTGCCAAATACGACCTGACTGCCGCGATGACGCCGATGTTACCTGCTGCCGCAATTGCGTTGCTGACCGTGGCGGTCAACTTTGTAGTTGACTGGTTCCTGCATAAATCCAGCGGCCTGAAGGATTGAAGCTATGAGTGATCAAAACAGAGGTAAAAAAGGCGATATTCTGCTGGAGATGAAGGATATCGTCATCGATGGTTATAGCGATGATCGCTGGCATGAAATTGTTAAGGGAGTCGACGTTACATTGCGACGCGGCGAAGTCATGGGATTGATTGGGGAATCGGGCGCGGGTAAATCCACCCTCGGTCTTGCAGCTATGGGATTCGCGCGCCCGGGATGTCGTTTGACCAGCGGTACGATTATGTTTGACGGTCAGGATTTAATGAAAACTCCTGAAGCCAAAAAACGAGCGCTACGCGGGTCACGAATTGCCTATGTCGCTCAGTCAGCCGCAGCGTCGTTTAACCCTGCCCATACGTTGATCGACCAGACCGTAGAGTCTGTCATCCGTCACCGCATTAAATCCGCAGATGAAGCCAGGAAAGATGCCCGTCAGCTATACGCGGATTTGCAGTTACCGAATCCGGATCACATCGGCGACCGCTATCCGCACCAGGTTTCGGGTGGTCAATTGCAGCGGGTTATGACTGCTATGGCGATGTCACCTCGCCCGGATTTAATCATATTTGACGAACCTACCACCGCGCTCGATGTGACCACTCAGGTTGAAGTGTTGGCCTCGATGCGCAGAATTGTCGAACAGTTCAACACTGCCGCGATTTATATCACGCATGATCTGGCGGTCGTTGCGCAAATGGCCGATGTGATCAAGGTTTTACGTTACGGTGTAACCATAGAGGACGCGGATACTCGCAGCATGTTAGCCAATCCCGCAAAAGAATATACAAGGTCGCTGTGGTCGGTACGCTCAATCGAGAAGGACGAAGAACGTTCTGACGATATTATACTGAAAGTCGATGGCATCGACGCCAGCTACAGCGGTAGCGAAAAGGTATTGGACAATGTCACGATTGATGTGCCCAGAGGGCATACTGTCGCAATAGTGGGTGAATCCGGATCAGGCAAGTCGACAGCCGCCCGGGCCATTACCGGTTTACTTCCGCCAAGCAAAGGCCAGATCCTGTATAACGGCAAACCACTTCCCCCGGCATTGAAAGATCGCAGCGTTGATCAACTACAAAATATACAGATGATTTATCAAATGGCGGACACTGCGATGAATCCGCGCCAGACGGTACGCGATATCATCGGTCGACCGCTTGAATTCTATCTCAAATTAAGAGGCCGCGAGCGGGACAAAAGGCTAATGGAACTGATCGAAATGATCGAACTGGACGAGTCTTTCATTGATCGTGTGCCCGCCGAAATGTCGGGCGGACAAAAACAACGGGTCTGTATTGCCCGCGCGCTAGCGGCGAATCCTGAAGTTATCATTTGCGACGAGGTTACTTCGGCGCTGGACCAAATCGTGCAGAAAGGCATACTCGAATTATTGCTACGCCTGCAACGCGAATTCGGCCTGACTTATATATTCATCACCCATGATATTGCGACGGTAAAGGCGATATCAGACCAGATAGTCGTCATGCTGCAAGGACAGGTGGTTGAACAGGGCATGAAAAGCGAAATTCTGTCGCCCCCGTATCCAGACTACACACATCTGCTGTTGTCTTCGGTTCCGGAAATGGATCCAGACTGGCTTACCGGCCTTCTGGCCAAACGTAAAACAGAACAAGCAGCGGGTTAGTTTCGATAGCGGGTTGTGTTCAGCTTTCATTACCTGCTGGATTCACCGATCCTGAGCATTGCTGACTTCCCCGAGCTGGGAGGTAACATCAATGGCCCCTGCTTAATTCAGTCCCCCGCATGGTTATCTAATAGTCCGGCCCGGTATTTACTTTATTTCGCTCACCATGAAGGCCCTTCAATTCGACTCGCTGTCAGTGATTGGCTAGCGGGCCCCTGGCGATTACACAAACCTGACCCGTTAACTTTAGCGACTAGCCGATTTGCAACCGAAGCTCCCGAGATTTTAAAACTGAACCGCGAAGCTCGCGCCGCCATCGCAGACGGGAGTGATGGAAACTACCCTCATATTGCATCACCTGACATCTGGATTGATCACGAAAAGCAACAAATTCGCCTGTATTATCACGGTCGTCAGGAAAACGGGGTACAGTCGACCCGGGTGGCAATTTCGCATGATGGTGTTAATTTCGTTGCACGAGAAGAAGTGCTGGGGAATTCTTATTGCAGGGTATTTCGGCATGACGACTGGTTTTATGCGATTTCCATGCCGGCGCAACTATATCGCTCGAAAGATGGGTTAAGCGGGTTTGAAACAGGTCCTCGGCTAACAGATCAGCTGATTCGTCATCACGCCCTGCTGCATTACAAAAACAAATGGTATTTTTTCTGGACCCGCGTGGGCGACTCACCTGAAAGAATCCTGGTTTCAGAACTGGATACAGGCAGGGACTGGCGGCGCTGGACAATAAACGAATCTCGGGAGATCCACCGGCCTACGAAACCCTGGGAAGGCTCTGAGATTATTGCAGAGGCATCGCAATACGGCTCCTGCATGCATGCCGTCAATCAATTACGCGATCCGGCTATTTACCTGGAAAACGAGCGCATATTTTTGCTTTATGCCATAGCCGGAGAACAGGGTATTGCCATCGGAGAGCTAAAATGGGAGTCAGGCTGACTCCAACGGTGTGTGATTGAAACTCGGCAGTGCAAGAATCGCTTCCCTGCCCCCCAATTTTTCAATCATGCGCTTCTGATCGGCAAAGGCACGTTGATTAACCGCTTCCGGGTCCAGCATCTCGAACAACTGATCGCGCAATTCACGCACGACCTGAGAATATTCCGGACTATCAATCAGATTTTTTAATTCTTGCGGGTCTGCGTCTAAATCGAACAATAAAGCCGGGTGACCTTCAGAAAAATATACGTATTTCCAGCGACCGGTACGTAACATAAAAAAGCCGCAGGGGCTGCCTCCATCGTGGTACTCACTGAGCACCGGACGTTCAGCATCGGGGTTATTGATAAAATGATGCAATGGCCTGCCTTGCCAAACGTTAGAAACCTCCGTTTTCTCACCTGTCACTGCGAATTCGATCGTTGCTGCCATATCGACAAGAGACACTGGCGTAGTATTCACCCCCGATTCAATTCCAGGGCCGCTCAGTGTCATCGGAATTCCAACAGAATCTTCATACATGTAACATTTGCCCCATATATTGTGATTACCAATCATATCGCCATGGTCGCTGGTGTAGATTATCTGGGTGTTCGCTGCGTGACCTGAATGATCCAGAGCCTCTAAAACCTGTCGTACATTATCATCGAGAAAACTGCAAAGTGCGTAGTAGTTTCTCAAACCTTCAATTTCACTGCTGACATCAAAGTAATCAACGTAGTTCCAGAATTCACGCATTTCATCAATCACAGGATGTTTAATTATGGAGCCCGGATCACGATCATAAGATAGCGGAAATTCCACGTCCCGATACCAGTCATAGAATTGCTGTGGCGCTGACAACGGATAATGCGGGCAGATAAAGGATACATATAACACCCACGGAGGATCGTCAGCTTCTGAGTGTTGTTCCAGCCAGTTTATTGCGGCCGCGGTAATATCCCGGTCATACTGCGTGTAACTGGTTTCCCCGGGTCCAATGATACTTGCCATTTCAGCCGTATTCAAAAATTCACCCATCGGCTTGCGTTGTAACCCCTGAGGCCAGCCTTTGCCATCATTCGCGAGATACATAGGCAGTATTTGCTCACTGAATCCGACATCATCATCAGCGCTTCGATAATGCAATTTTCCAATTGAAACGACTTCGTGCCCTGCATCGCGTAAACGATGCATCCAGCTTTGATGTTGACCGTAATAGGGTTCGGCAGATGACCAGCAAGCATGCTCAAATACCTGCGTGCCGGTAGCAAAGCTGGCACGTGCGGAAATACAGATTGGTGACGGGGTATAGGCGTTGTCAAAACGAACTCCCTCAGTTGCCAGTCGATCCAATGTCGGAGTGATTGCAACCGAATTGCCATAGGCACCCATCACGGAGCGCGTGTGTTCGTCGGACATAAAAATAATCAGATTGTTAGCACTCATATTCGTCATCATCTGCGATCACATTCAGTGCACTATTTTACCGCTTCCATCAATCAACCACCAAACCGCACGACCCGTTCTTATATCAATCCTGACCTCGAAGTTATCATTAACAACATGGCAAAAAAAAGGCCCCTCTCGGAGCCTTTTGTTACTTTTCAAATCAGCCTAGGGCAACCACTTGCGCCATGTTGATTGGTTGGCCTCCATCCACGAGTCGACTACATCCTCGGAATCAAGTTTTTTGACATCGATGTCATAAATCATACTAGCCTGCATATCGTTGGTAAGATCCATGTTGTCCAGTAATTTCGCAACATCGGGATGATCTTTCGCCACTGACGGATTGCCGTAGAAAAAGGTTACGTCTTGCGCCCAGTTGGTCGCTGGCCACTTGTCTTCGTTGTAGGCGGGTAATTCTACTTCGACCAGATCAAGCGCCGCATGAATCCAGTGAGGCGCCCATGCATAAGCGATGAAAGGCTCTCCACGTTTGTACTTGGCCTGAATTTCAGCCCAGTGCGCGGTTTCGGAACCGAGCGCCTGTGCGTAGAAATCGACACCGAGCATATCAAGACGTTCCTGGCTTTCGCATAGCCATGCTGCTACCGGACAGGCGATCAGGTTTCCGCGGTCACCAGACTCCAGGCTGCGAAACATATGCTTGTACTGGTTCATATCCTTGTAAGACTTCAGGTTCGGGGCAGACGCCGGAATTCCACGCGAGGCATCTCCTTCAAGCACATAACGAGGCATGAAATATCCACTTACTCCTACGATGCCGGTTTCACCGAGGTAATCGACCGTACCGTCGCCACCAAACTTGCTTATATACTTGTCTTTGGTCGGGCTATAACTTGGCCAGGACTCACAGGCAAAATCAAGATCTCCGGAGCGCACACCTTCAAAGGCACCGGGGCCGGACGGCATGGTAATTCGTTTTATTTTGTAGCCAAACTCATTTTCCATGATGTGCTGCGCGACGAGGCAGGTAACAAGGCCGCCTGTCCAGTCAGGATCTGGCGCGGTCAGGCCTTTGCCCGCCTGCGCAGATGAAATAGAACCCAGATTCAACGCCAATACGGCACAAGCCAGCGCTGTTTTTATTTTAAATGACATCGGTATTACTCCTCTCTTCGAATGTACTTATTGTAACCGCCATACTTAGGCTAGCGGAATTGCCTGATAATACTGACTGAGTAAGCGCTTGTCGAGCCACATGGGCGAGTAGCAGCTCAGGTCATACCCAATGCTTCGCGCTGGGTTTTGGTCCAGGCCTGGGACATTCGATCCAGCATTATCGCCAGCATCACGATGCCAATCCCAGCTTCCAGTGAAATCCCAATGCTGGCCCGATTCATACCATCGAATACCTGCAATCCAAGACCCCTGCCACCGATCAGGGGCGTTACCACTTCCATCGCTAGCGCCATCATGATTCCCTGATTGATGCCGACCATGATTGCCGGGATGGCCATTGGAACCTTGATCTTGGACAATGTCTGCATTGTCGACGCGCCAAAGGAATTCGATACCTCGTTGATTTGTTCCGGCAGTTCACGAATTCCGAGCGTGGTGCAGCGCACCAACGGGGGCAATGCATAAATAACGGTGGCAATTACCGCAGGTACCTGCCCTGCTCCGAATAGCATAACGACCGGCACCAGATAGACAAATACTGGCAAGGTTTGCATCGTATCGAGCACCGGCCGGAGCAAGGTATCTACCGTCTTGTTGTAGGCAGCCAAAATTCCCAACGGCACTCCGATCACGAAACAAATCAGCACCGAAACAATAACCGTGGTCAGCGTAATCATGCCGTAACTCCACAGGTCGGCAGCGGCAATGAACATCAGGCCGACAACGGTTACAATTGCAAGCGTACGTCCACTCACCATGAAAGCACATGCGGTAAAGGCAAGCATGGTGTACCACCAGGGCAAGCCCTTGAGGAAAATATTCAATGGATTGATCAGTCCATACCACAGCGCTTCCTTGATTGTCGTGGTTATCGCATAAAATAATTTATTGGTTACCAGTTCATCCATGAACTGGTTCACCGGGGTGCGAAAACTGTATTCCCACTCGCGCGGAAACTTCGCGTAGAGATCGAAACCTTCGAGCATCATCAGGATAGCGATCAACACCAGGCTGGCGATCAGGAAACTACGTGCCAGCATAGCTTCGCGTATTCGACCGGCAATATTGGAATCCATTATTGCAATCAGCTTGCATACGGCGCTGGTCACGATCAGCGCAATCAAATTGCCCCCCGCGGCAACCTGACGCCAGATCCAGTCAATACCGTACTCGATATACAAAATCGGCTTAATGCCTTCAAGAGATTGAGGGAACAGACGAAATACGTGGTCGTGCTGACTTCCGCTGGTCTGTTCAATATGCCCCATCGCGTAAGTAATACGGTCTAGCATGACCGCCATCAATACAATCGCGAGCCCTCCCTCGAGTGCCTTGCCGACGTTGAGCCGCACCAGGCCCTTGTACACAATATCACCCAGCCCCGGCGAGCCGATAAAGGTCGCCAACACTACCAGTGCCAATGCCATCATCACGGTCTGGTTAACACCCAGTTTGATCGATGGCATCGCCAGCGGTATTTTAACCTTGATTAGCGACTGCGCCCGGGTCGCCCCGAACGAAGTAGCCGCTTCATCGATGCCGGCCGGTACCTGCCGAATTCCGAGGTTGGTCAGGCGCACTACCGGCGGCAAGGCATAGATCACGGTCGCCAGGATTGCGCCGGGTGGGCCGATGCCAAACAGATAAAACGCTGGAATAAGATATACGAAAGCGGGCAAAGTCTGCATCGTATCCAGAACAGGTTTCATAATTGCTTCTACCCGATCACTTTGCGAGCTTGCGATCCCCATTAGAAATCCGAGCACTACCGAAATCAGGATCGAGATGCTCATCAGGCTCAGCGTTTCCATCGCTTCGTCCCAGTAATCGAGCATCAGCCAGGTGCTGGCCGCCAAAATTGCCAGCAATCCCAGTCGAAGTCCACCATAGGCTAGCGCCGGCAGAATCAGAATCACGAAAACGACCTGCCACTGGGTATAGATAAGGAATTCGCTCATTGCCTCGTAAAGCCAGACAACGCCTGCGGCGATGGCACGAGTGGTGGGCTGGATGTAGGGACGCAACCATTCATCGAGCTGGTCGATTTGCTGCGCAAACGGAAAAGCGTCGCTCCAGTTTTTCGGAAATATGGTTTCGCCGCCGTGGATTTTCCATACCAGCAGCGACACCACGAATAACGCAAATGTGATCACCCAACCCCGGTGTTCTTGCCAGAAGCTGGCCATCCAGCCTTGCTCGGGTTGATCATCAATTACTGCATTCATACTGGTTACCAGTAGCTTTCTTACGCACAAGCTTAGCCTCGATCAACCAGACCTGCAATAGCGAAACGGCCGGTTTACAGCATGTTCGGGCTTAGCTAAGATACTCACCTGCTACAGCGAAATAATGAGTATTAAAATGTCGGAAACACCGAAAATCGTCTGTAAAAATATCTGGAAGATATTTGGTACCTACCCCAGGCGGACACTGGAAAACCTCGATCGATCGCTCTCCCGTGCCGAGGTGCAAGAGCAAACTGGCCACGTGATCGGCGTCAACGATGTTTCGTTCGAAATCAATAAGGGTGAAACCTTCGTCGTGATGGGCCTGTCCGGCAGTGGCAAATCCACGCTGGTTCGTTGCATCTCTCGACTGATTGAACCGACCGCTGGCCAAATGATTATCGACGGCGAAGATATCATGAACTACACCGATGCCCAGCTAACCGAACTGCGCCGCTTCCGTATGAGCATGGTGTTTCAACACTTTGGCCTGTTCCCGCATCGCAAGGTTATCGACAATATCTCCTTCGGTCTCGAAATTCGGGGTATGGAGAAAAAGGAGCGCAAGATCAAGGCAATGGAAGTGCTTGAAAAAGTCGGTCTGCATGGTTGGGCCGATCACTATCCGCGTGAATTATCGGGTGGCATGCAGCAACGGGTAGGTCTGGCGCGCGCGATGGCGGTAGACCCTGAAATTTTGATATTTGACGAACCTTTTAGCGCACTCGACCCGTTGATTCGTCGGGAAATGCAGGACGAACTAATTAGCATCCAGAGCGAAGTGCAAAAAACTATGATCTTCAACACCCATGAAGCGATCAAGATGGGTGATCATATCGCAATCATGAAAGATGGCGTCGTGGTTCAGATTGGCACACCCGAAGAAATTGTTGCCAATCCGGTTGATGACTATGTCCGTGAATTCACCGAAGATGTACCTCGTTACAAGGTACTCAGTGTCGGTAAAATTATGCGCGAAGCATCAGAAGCAACCCGATCGAACGGCACTCATCGAGTCAATGCGAGCGCCAAGCTCGACACTCTGATTGACATAGCGATTGAAGCCAATGGCCCATTGGCGGTGGTTGATGATGAAGATAAAATTGTCGGTGAAATTGACCAGTCGATGATACTAAAAGCCATGGACAGCCGTTCCTGAGATAAATACATGTCCAGTCTGCCACCGCTGAGCAAACCCCTGACCGAGATCGTTGAGTCCTCCTATACGCTTTCCAGCGAATACTATCTGTCGCAGGAAATATTCGAACTTGAAAAACAGCAGATATTCTACAAAACCTGGCAGTACGTCGCGCACCAATGCATGCTGCCTTACCCGGGTGACTACATTACATTAAAACTATGCGACGAGAATATATTTGTCATTCGTTCTGACGATGGCGAACTGCGAGCTTTTTACAATGTCTGTCGCCATCGTGCACACGAACTGCTAAAGGGCCAGGGCAATGTACGCAAGTTAATCGTCTGCCCCTATCACGCCTGGTCTTATGACAGCCACGGCGATTTGTTACGCGCCCCGATGAGCGAACACCGATCCGAATTTGATAAAAGCGAGTTTTGCCTGCGTCCGATTAAACTGGAAATGTTTTGCGACTGTATTTTCATCAATCTGGACGACAACTGCGCCAGTATGCAAGTCCTCGCCGGTGATCTGGAACGGGATATTCGAGCACAAATTCCCTACCTCGATGAGCTGCAATTTTGTGGTGCAAACTTGCTTGGCGAAACCCGGATTAACGCCGGTTGGAAGGTCGTGGTTGATAACTATGTTGAATGTTATCACTGCCGCGCAGCGCACAAGGACTTTGCCTCAATCATCAATATGAATAATTACCAGACAGAAGTTCACAAACTTTGGTCACGTCAACATGGTCCGGACATTAGTTACGATAACAGCGCCTACGAAGTCGACCCGGAACATGGTATTCAGCATTCCTATTTTTGGTACCTGTGGCCTAACACTACCTTTAATGTGTTGCCAGGCTCGAACGAACTCGGTGTATTTGTGGTGCGGCCGGTGGATGTCGGTGTCTGCGATTTTGGTGGCCATTCGTTTGCAGCAGAAGGAAAGGTGTATCAACCACGCGCTGACTACACGGCAACAATCCTGGCCCCGGAAGATATTGATTTATGCGAATCGGTGCAACGCGGCTTACGATCGAAAAGCTACGATCAGGGTGCCTATATGATTGACCCAAATCGCCTCGGAGAAAGTGAGCATGCGTTGCATCACTTCCACCGAATGGTGCAGGTCAACCTGTCGGACATAGGATAAATATTCTCGACATGTGCTTCAATACGGCGGACCATTGCATTATCGTAATTTTTTGAAACACCACTGTTAAAAAAAAATCAGGCGATTAATATAGGCGCTTGCATTTCATAGGTTGGTTCCCATTTAGGGACAATACACAACACGGGCTGACAGGGCGTTGAACCAGGAAACTACAGATAAAAAGGTGAGGCTTTGGCTGCGACTTTTAATGGTTGTACTCGTCCTCGCCGCCATCGCAGGCACGCTTGCATTTATTAAATACCGGCAAATTCAGGTACAAATTGCACAGGGTAGTGTAGCCCCACCCCCTACTAGCGTCACGGTGGCAGTTGCAGAAGATGCGCAATGGAAACGCAAAATCAAAGCGATCGGATCACTCGTCGCCTACCAGGGTGTCGATATTACGACCGAAGTTTCCGGCATCATCACTTCGATTAATTTTGACTCGGGCAATGAAGTTGCTGGAGAATCATTGCTACTCGAACTCGACAACCGTACTGAAATGGCCAATCTGGAATCTGCGCGTGCGCAATTTGATTCCGATAACAGCCAGTACCAGCGACTTCTAAAACTAAAAGATCAGTCGTTTGTAACCAAAAACGATATCGATACCCAGGCATCACAGGTTGATATTTCCGAGGCACAGATCAGTGTCGCTAAAGCGGCGCTCTCCAAAAAGCGTA
>QIJI01000060.1 GCA_003231795.1 Gammaproteobacteria bacterium | reverse complement strand
AGCTCATCCACGAAAGCAAGATCCGGATGGATAAGGGTAGAACCCTGATGTTGTTCCCCGAAGGAACCCGAGTGCTACCATTGCAGCATAAGCCGTTCAAGATTGGTGGCGCAATCGTGTCAAAACGCACCGGTTACTCGGTGCTTCCTATTGCACATAATGCGGGAGAATTCTGGCCGCGACATAGCTGGATCAAGTGGCCCGGAACGATTCGGGTTGTCATTGGTAAACCCATTAGTCCGGAAGGGAAGTCAACCGAACAGATAATTAATGAGGTGGGCGGCTGGATTACCAGTGAATGTGAGAGAATCAGCGATCCAGCACAGTTGCGTCGGCTAGGTCTGCTAAAATAGATTTATCCCAAGTCCGATAAACTCCTGATAAATGAATCAATGACTGCAATTTGCGAACAACGGATTCATAGGACCCGAGGCGGGCTGTTGTTTTGCCTGATACTTTTGCTGGGTGCCTGCTCTGGCAGTGGCGGCGGTTCCTGTGATACTGCACAGCAAAACGAAACCGTACATCAGGAATTACTGGAAAATTATTACTGGTATGATCGGATACCGAGCAATATCAACTACAACAGATTCGGTTCAGCGCAAGCCACACTCAATTATTTGCGCTATGCCACTCTCGATCGTTTTTCCTATATCACCTCGCAAAACGCTTTCGATAATTTATTCAATAATGGTACTTATGTCGGCTACGGTTTTGCCTTTGTGGTTGAGCCCGATGGCAGCGTCGGGATTCGATTCGTTTACAATCAGTCACCGGCAGCCGCGACAGGTCTGGTCAGAGGTGATGAAGTTCTTAGCGTCAACGGTCAGTCGGTTGCCACCATTAACGCTGCCAATAGTTGGGATAGTATATTTTCGGCGGGTGGCATTGGCACCTCATTGAGCATGCTTATAGGTCGCGCTTCAGGTGATGTAAGCTTGAACATGAATAAAGGGGTGGTCACCATTAATACGGTTTTGCATAGCGAAGTAATCGTCAGTGGCCCCAATACTATTGGTTATCTGGTATTCAACAGTTTCTTAAATACCTCGCTGGCCGAACTGGATCCCGTTTTTACCCAGTTCAGGGCTGCGAATGTGAATCAGCTTATTCTGGATTTACGTTATAACGGTGGCGGAAGTATCAATGTAGCGCGTGATCTGGCGAGTTATATCAAGGAGACGACGGTTCCCGATAATGATCTGTACGTACAGTTACGCTACAACGATAAAAATCAGTCGGAAAATTTCAACTATTATTTCAAACCTGAAACCAATTCATTGAATCTGAATGAACTTACTGTTGTGACCACTAATCTGACTTGTTCAGCCAGCGAACAGGTAGTATCGGCACTGCGACCCCATTTCACCAGGGTGACTACTGTTGGCAGTACCTCCTGTGGAAAGCCGGTAGGTCAGCGCGCGTTTAATTTTTGTGATTCGACCATGCTGGCGGTCAACTTCGGTGGTTTTAACGCCAGCGGGCAAGGTAATTATTTCAGTGGAATACCGGCTGATTGCAATGCCACGGATGACGTCGCCTATGCCTTCGGGGATCCTGCTGAACCGATGCTGAGCGCGGCACGTTTTTTTATCGATAACGATAACTGTCAGATCGCACCCAAATCGCAACCAGGATCCACAACCGAACTTCAAGGCTTGCAGGCCATTGCCGGTGCGGTTTAAATTACTGATTCTGTTGGCCCTGTACTCGGGGTTGGTGAATGCTGAATGGAGCGGCATTGCGTTTGATATTTCCAGCAGTGAATCTGACTGGAATATTGAGAATAGCCTACGCCAGGTTCGCGGCGCCGAACTCAGTCTCCGAGCTGAAGAAACAACGGCACCCGGACTACGAATCGGTGGCAGTATCGGTCAGGCCAGTCTTAGGATTGACGTCGACGCATCTGTCGCCGACTATGATTTTGACACCCGGTTTGTCAGTATCAACCTGCGGCAACCATTCAAGTTGAACGAAACCTGGGGATTATTCGCCGGGATGAATTATAAATTTCAATCGGGTAGCGATAGCAATGAAATGAATCAAGCCGATATTAGCTGGAGCGAGATTGAGTTTTATTTTGGTACCAGCCTGAGATTATCGTATTTCAGGATTTCTCCACTGGTTATTTTTCAGTCGGTGGATGGAGATATCAGCGATGATTTTGGAAGCTATGATTTTGAACTGGACGACCCGGTGAGCGCCGCAATCCGGTTTGATTATTTTGTCGAAAAAACCGCATTCGTGCGTCTCGAATTTCAGACGGGTAATAGCGAAGGCATATTGCTCAGTTTTGCGCGCCAGTACTAGTTGCGCGCGAGTACTAGTACTCTTTCACATAGCCATTTTTAAGAGCGCTGTAGGCATCAACGAGTTTATCAATTTTGTTTTGATCGAATTCGCGCAATCCACTTAAAACCATTTTCTTTTGCCCCATGCCGACCCGTTCTCCGTTACAGCACAGGTCGTAGTTGAGCGCAACGTCGCCGCGTTTTCCATAGAGACGGAATACGTTCTCTTTGAGGTTTAAATCAATCGAATCGATATCAAGCGTATCCAGCGATATGCGCATATGGTCATAGATTACCAGTGGCCGTTCGGTGTTTATCATGACGTTATTTTCACGCATTAGCGGCACTAGAACGTGGGGGAAGGTATGGCCGGAAAATTCCACGTAATTTTGGATCAGCGATTCAATCAGAGTCGGGTTAAGGCTCTTGCCGCCATCGGTCGATACGTCCAGGTATTTTTTGTTGTTTTCATCGTAGATGGAAATTTCGCGCGCATCGACTTCGGGTAAAATCAGTGTGACTTCATCGTTGACCATGCCGGAAAATGAAAACCCCATGGTTTGTCGTAAGCCGTAATGATGAATGATCACCGAGAATAGCAAATCACCTGGAACACAGAATCTTTTGGAGTCAGCGTCGTGAATCGAATTAAAATCGCCCGCGACAGATTTTGCGAAGTCGCTGGCCTGTTGTCTGGTAAAGGAAAGTTTAGATCCATCCAGGGAGTAGTATTTTTCCAAATTCATTTTTATTCCTTATCTTCCTGCAGCCCAGGGTGGTATCTTACCGCATTTTCCGAGAGGGGGTTAAGCCGTGGGTTATCTACCCAAATCGAATCAGCAGGTCAGAGTCGACAGTGCTTAATTTTTCTGATCTTGCACTACGCCGATCATCAACGCTGCTATTTGAGAAAGTCAATTTCAAGGTTTTTGACGGGCAAAAATTTGGAGTAACCGGTGCCAACGGTTGCGGCAAGTCATCGCTGTTTGCGTTAATCCGGGGACAGCTATCGACCGATCAGGGCGAATTTAATATGCCATCTCACTGGGCCGTGGCGTCGGTGGCACAGGAAGCGGTACTGACTGAACGTATTGCAATCGAATATGTCATTGACGGGGATATCGAGTTACGCCAGGTCGAAGCCCGGCTTGTTCTGGCCGAGCAAAGCGAGAACTCAACTCAGATTGCCGGTTGTCACGAGCGCTTGCATGAAATCGACGGTTACCAGGCTTCGAGCCGGGCAGCAAGACTGCTCGCCGGGCTTGGCTTCGACAACAGCGAAATCGGGCAGGCGTTGAACAGCTTTTCCGGCGGCTGGATTATGCGCCTGAATCTGGCGCGAGCGTTGATGTGCCGTTCGGATTTGCTATTGCTGGATGAGCCGACCAATCATCTGGACCTGGATGCCGTCATCTGGCTCGAGAGCTGGCTCAAACGATATCAGGGGACCTTGCTGATGATTTCGCATGATCGTGATTTCCTTGATGCGGTTGTTGGGCATATTGCACATATCGAAGCTCAAGGACTTACCTGCTATCGTGGTAACTATTCGGCATTTGAATTGCAGCGCGCGGAAAAGCTTGCGCTACAGCAATCGGCTTATCAGAAACAACAACAAAGTGTTGCTCACATGCAGCAATTTATCGATCGTTTTAAAGCCAAGGCGAGTAAAGCAAAGCAGGCGCAAAGTCGCATCAAAGCCTTACAGCGAATGCAGATGATCGCGCCCGCACATGTGGATTCCCCGTTTCACTTTGAATTCCGCGCACCGTTGGCGATGCCTTCTTCGCTGATCAAGCTTGAACGACTGTCGATCGGGTACGGTGAGCGCGAAGTATTACAAAATGTCGATTTCTCATTGATTCCGGGGGAACGCATTGGATTGCTCGGATTGAACGGTGCTGGCAAGACGACCTTTGTCAAACTACTCGCTGGTGAGTTAGAGCCGATGCAAGGTGAAGTAACCCGTGCCCGTGATTTGCGGGTTGGATATTTTGCGCAGCACCAGGTGGAACAGCTCGACATGGAAGCCAATGCGTTGCTGACTTTGCAAAGACTGGATTCAGCTTTGAGCGAGCGTGCAATTCGGAGTTATCTGGGCGGCTTTAACTTCCGCGGAGAGAAGGTGCTGCAGCCGGTCAAGACTTTTTCCGGGGGTGAAAAAGCGCGCCTGGTATTAGCGCTGATCATCTGGCAGCGTCCGAATCTGTTGTTGCTCGACGAGCCGACCAATCATCTTGACCTGGAAATGCGACTGGCGCTGAATCAGGCCCTGCAGGGATTTGAAGGCAGTGTGATTCTGGTGTCGCACGATCGTCATTTGTTGCGTAGCGTTTGCGACGATTTATGGTTGGTTGATGCCGGGCGGGTTGAAGTCTTCGATCAGGACCTGGATGGTTACCCGAAGTGGTTATCGATGCGAAAATCTCGCGCTGAACCTTTATCGCAAGAATCTTTATCACAAGAGGAAACCGTCAAAGTAGTTCCGCTTGACCGGCGTCAGCTTAAGTCGCAGTTAGGACAGCTTGCACGGATTGAGAAGCAAATAGAAAAGCTGAATTTACAACGTAAACAACTCGATGCGCAACTGAGTGACAACTCAATTTATCAGCAACAGAACCGGGAGTCTCTCAATGACGCGCTTTACTCACAGGCAGAAAACGCGAAGCAACTGAAGCAGGCTGAAGAAAGCTGGCTGCAATTGAGTGAGCAGGTCGAAAACGCCCAGCGCGGATGAAATCAACCAGTTTCGTACTCTGATAAGTCAGGAAGACTTATTCAGAGTTTCACTAGAAACAATCTGCCCCAGGGTTTTGAGTGCTGCTTCGTTTGCCGCACTCCAGGGATGTCCGCAGTTGATGCGCATGCAATTTTTGAACTGTCGGGTAGCAGAGAACAATATTCCCGGGGTGATCGCGATATTGTGTTCCAGCGCGCGATTGAAGATATCGATACTGTCGCATTGTTTTGGCATTTCAACCCACAACACATTGCCACCATGAGGGTTTGAGATACAGGTGCCTTGCGGGAAATTTTGGGCGATCATGAAACGTCCTTTTTCGACTTGTTCGCGCATCGCTATGCGTAAGCGCACCAGGTGCCGGTCGTATTGTCCGCTACTTAAAAATTCAGCCAGCGCCAGTTGATTGATCGACGAAGTTGCCGAAGACCAGGCCTGCTTGTATTGCAGAAATTTCTTGTGATAGCGCCCCGCGATAACCCAGCCGATTCGATGCCCGGGTGCCAGCGTTTTGGAAAAGGACGAGCAGCTCAGTACGATATTATTGAGGTCGTAAGATTTAGCCGGGCGGGGCGCCTTATCACCAAAATAGACGCTGCCATATACATCGTCTTCGATCAGTGGGATATCGCGTTCTGCCAGTAGATTGACCAGTTCACGTTTCCTGTCCTCGGGCATCTGGCTGCCTAGCGGATTGCTCGTATTGGGCGAAGCCAGCACCGCGCGGATATCCATGGTGTCAAACGCCTCTTCCAGCGCATCGAGGTCGAGCCCGGTTACCGGGTCGGTTTCAATTTCAACTGCGAGCATTCCCATTTGCTCGATCATGCGCAGTACCGCGAAATAGGTCGGTGATTCGACCGCTATGGTATCGCCACGTTTTGCCACGGTGCGCAGGCTGATTGAAAGGGCTTCGGTAGCTCCCGAGGTTACTATTACATCGTTTGCGCTGACACGAGTATGCGTGTGGGTGTATAGCTGAGCGATTTGCTCCCGCAGTTTGCGATCCCCGGGAGGGAACAGATAATCCATGCTCTTTTGTGGATTGCGGCTGATAATGCTGCGGGTTGCCCGGGTCAGTGACTTGACCGGCATAAATTCCATCGATGGATTCGATGTTCCGAAGGGGGTGATTCTCGGATTGTTCGCATTTCGAAATACTTCTTCAAACAGATCGCCGAAGCGGACTCTACGAGCCTGGCTGCGAGTGGCGGCAGATTTCGGGATGTCATTGATCTGGTTCACCAGAGCATTGATATAAAAACCTGACTGTGGTTTAGCGTTCAGTATTCCCTGGTCTTCAAGATTGACGTATGCTTGCGTAATCGTGGCGATACTCACTTCGAGCTGCTTGCTCAGTTTTCGCAACGACGGCGCTTTGTCACCGGGTTTCAGGTCTCCTTTTTCGATCAGCTCGCTGATATAGCGAGAAACCTGATCATATTTATAGGTTTCGGGGCGTGAAACTGTCATGGTTTTATGAAACTGTTATGTATCCATTTTAAAAAAATTGTAACTGTTATTATAACAGTTCCATCCGTAATATTGCATCATTGCCGAAAGGGCAGTCAAGATTTCAAGCTGGTTTCCTGGATGAAGCTGGTGAGTTAAGTATCCAAGGTTATAAGTTAAAACCCCCTCCTCCTCCTCAGGTTTTGACTTCTTAAGCCACCCGCCACAAAACGGGTGGCTTTTTTTTGTTTTGGACGCCGTGAGTGGGGTGATAGCGGCGTTATTTTTAATGGCGAGACGCTCACATACTTTATGTATGCTCGCGCCTTCGCCATTAAAAATGCCTTGCTCTCACCCCACTCACGGCGCCCAAAACTTGCGAAATGTCTGGAGTGGTATCAGGCTGAAAGCTCACATACTTTGTGTATGCTCGGCCTTCGCCGATAAAAATGCCTTCCTGTCGCTGTGACCCGATTTGAATCGAGATTTTTTTAACTGTATAGGAGGCGAATTGTCGTGTCAGGATGAACGCATCAGCCAGGTTAGCATCTTTTGCGCGTACTCCAACACCAGACCCTGGTATTCAGGGTGCTGCGCAAGATTTTCAAACTCGTTCGGATCTTTATCGAGATCAAAAAACAATGGCGGCAGCGCTTTGAAGTGGACGTATTTGTATCGCCTTCCACGGATTACATTAACGGCACACTGATCCGGTTTAAGTCCAAAAGCTATATTACCCTCACTATCGTTAAAGTTGCGAAAATCGAACTCCCAATGTGCCTCTTCGCGCCAATTTGCGGGGGATTCATCCTGGCAGAACTGCGTCAGTGATCTGCCATCACACTGTTGCGGGATCGCAACGCCCAGGCATTCCAGAATGGTAGGCATGACATCCACGTTTTCAGTGAATGCGCCTACTCGCCGACCCCGAGCGCTCTTTGCGACCGATTCTGGAGTGCGAATAATGAGTGGAACGTGAAAAGATTGGTCAAAATACCCAAACTTTGAAAATTGCCAGTGGTCACCAAGTTGCTCTCCGTGATCGGAGGTGAATACCACCAGTGTATTTTGGTAGAGGCCTGTTTCTTCGAGATATGCAATCAGGCGGCCGATGTGGAAATCCACTTCACTCATCATTCCATAGTAAGTAGCCCGAGCCTGCAGCACGTCTTTATCATCAAGTTTGAGGTTGTTTTTCGCTTCGTGCTGGTAGTGGATGCCCCAGCCTCTTTGATGGTGTAGCAGGTACTCTAAATAGGGGTGTTGGGCAGCTTCGTCTTCTACTGTGGCTGCGCGTACTGGTCTCGGTACGTCGGTCGGATCGTACATGGAGTGATATGGATCCGGTGCAATAAAAGGTGGGTGTGGGGCGAAGTATGAAAGATGCACAAACCACGGCTGGTCCTTGGTCTTTGAGAGGTACTTGATGGTCTCGTCGGTTAGAAATGCAGTAAAACTGTCCTCCACGCTGTACTGCGCGGGCGCGGACGTAAGACCGCCCTGCGGGCTAGCTTCTCTGGGCTTGAACACGCCGAGAAACCCCTCGGGCACCGAATAGCCTTTGGCTTGCAGATCTGCGACCCATGGCAGGGCGTTAGATTCGGGTAAATCGCTGGCTTCGCCGGGGATAACCTGTGTCATCCCGGGCAGCACTCCCTTTTGGGAGGGCATCGCGGGATCATCCACTATGAGCTGTTGAGGATCGGTAAATACGTCCGTATAACCTAATAACACTGGATCGTAGCCAGCTTTGCGAGCTTCCAGGGCGACGTTGGTATGGCAGGTATCCAGTGGCATGCCGTTGATCGCCGAGTGGTGGTTATGAAGATATTTTCCGGTGTAGAGACTTGCACGGCTCGGACCACAGGGTGTCGCCTGCGCAAAATGCTGCTCGAATAGCACTCCATCTGCTGCTAGCCGATCCAGATTAGGGGTTTGTACGCATGGATGCCCTCCAGTAGACAGGCAATCGCCCCGCCACTGGTCCGCTGTGATAAACAGGATGTTCATAGTTGATTTTGGAATTTAATTTAAATGTCGGAGAAACACCATGAATCTATACCGCGATGTTATCAATATCGAGCCACGATGCAATGCCAAAATATGCGGTAGGAGCTGATTGGAGTAATTACTTGCTTAAGAACTCCATGACTTCTTTGAGCCGATATTTCACCTGTGGGAAATCTGTAGCACCCCCCTTGCGATGATCCAATATTGAGGGCATACAATATTCCATCCAGTCTTCTTCGCCAAAGTATGTATTCAAAACTTTTACTGGATTGTTAGGGATTTTGACCGAGGTTCCCAAAAAGTTTTGTTCCTGTAAGGGGAATAAATCTCCGGATTCGTATTGGATACTTTCTGGAGGAAAACTGATCAAGTTGGCGTTATTGGTTTCGTGCACCCAGATACCGATCCAGGGAAATCCGAGTTCCGGATGAAACCCTGATTTCGAATTATTTTCGTGGAAGATACGACAACCACAATTTTTTCCATCTCTGATATCAGCCTGAACTACATATCCCCTGTCTTCCAAATCCTGCTGGCATAGATCAAGAAATTTATCGAATTCGAAAATAACGATATCAATATCGTCATCCCAGGGAATAAAGTCCTGGTGTCTCAACATCCCCAACAGAACTCCAAACATGACACAGTAATTTATTTCATGTTTATTTAGTATTTCTGAAAAATCTTTTATATGTTGGATCGCGATCGATTTTTCATCAAAAAATCCCGTTGCCTTAAACATTTCAAGATCTTTATTTCTCATTTCCTCATTTCCTTTTACAATCGCATTGTTATTTTCCGTTGAACGCATAATGTCAGACACTATGATTTACCCTTCACTCACAGATTTTCTTAACGAGCTGCAACAAAACTGCCTTCTATTGGCGCGTCACGGAGAGACGGACTGGAACGCCATGGGGCTGATCCAGGGGCAGCAAGATCGCCCGCTTAGTCCTAAAGGATTTCAACAGAGAAAGAATCTTTTTTTCCATCTTCAAGCGGTGCCACTGGTAAAAATCTATTGTAGCAGTTTACAAAGGTCACTCCAGACAGCCCAGCCACTGAGTGAAGAAAAAGAAATACCCATCATCACAGTTGCTGAACTCGACGAGGCAAAACTCGGTGTGTTTGAAGGCGAACATAAAGTTAACTTTTCTGATGATCACTCCCGAATCATGTATGAGTCTTTTTTAAAGGATGAAATTAATATCATACTTCCCGGTGGAGGTGAAAACCTCAGGGACGTTCATGCTCGTATTCAAAAACCGCTTCAAGAAATTACCCACGCAGTTGCCGAGCAGGGACATGTGTTGGTCGTCGCCCATCGAAATGTTAATAAGATGCTGGTGCAGAGTTTGCTCGGCCTCGACTTTGAGGCCGGATATCGAGTCGAACATCGTAACCATTGGCTTTATATTTTTGCCTGTCAAAGTAATGAGATCTATTTGATGGAAATTAAATCGCTTGCCGATGAAGTGGAAATCATTTCAGGCTATCGCGAAATTGACTGATCAATTCGGAAAACCTTCCACAGGCGGAATAAAAAATTAATATATAAAGCCAGAGTCATCAGAGCGATTAGCCAGAAAAGAATGAACGGATTTCCGCTTGCCACAAACCAGACGATGGCGATAGACAGGTGAAGAAGACGAATATCACTGCCCGCACAGAACCAGCTAAAAAGAGGTTCAACTCGTCTTTTGGGATAATTGCTTTGATACGCGGACCGATACTTTTCAGACGAATTAGTAATAAGAAAAATGGCCCCGATGTAGGCAAATAGAAGGGGTTGCCATAGGGGTGTTGATAAAATTTCATCGAAGGAGAAAAGTATGCCGGCGACAAAAATAAGTTCGCCAGCACGGTCGGTCATCGTATCGTAGAAATCACCCAAAGTACTGGTTTTGCGACTGAGTCGAGCGAGTTCCCCATCGACACAGGACCAGATACCAAACATCTGTATAAACAATACGGCCAATATGAAACTCTGGAAATATAAAGCAACCGCCGCAAACACCGCGAAACAGGCGTCAATTAATGTTGCTGTGTTAGGTGACATTCCCCTGGTATGGCAATAGCCACTGATGATACAAGATATTCGACGCTGGATATGATAACAATATACACCGTCACTTTCGGGTTTGGCGAGGTCCGGATAGTGGGGCAACGCCTTCACAGTATTCGCTAAAGGCGTCGTATCAATCATAAATTATTGCCATTGCCAGGTTCAAAAGTGCCGTCAGAACCAGGCAGAACTGGTAGCTGGTGCGGATGCGGAATCTCAACTTTTTCAGTGAGTTGCGCTTGTTTAACAATGGTTGGGTAGACCGTATCTTGGGTATGCTGCATATCTGATGGGGTGTCAATTTCTGACCAGATAAGATCAGGGACAAGGCAGTGATAAAGCGGGAACCTGGCAGCAACAGTCGACAAACAGTCGGTTTCGTAGGCCACCTGAAGTGTGCGTCTAAACTGAATCTCGGCTTCAGTGATCATTTCTTTAAACAAGAGCCGGGATACTTTTGTGATTCCTACCAGTTCGCCGGCCTTAACAGCATTGAATTTGTCAGCATCCTTTGACATGCCGACAATTCGTTTACCCTTCGTAGACACATGAACTTCATCCCCTGAAAAAGTAGGACCGGATATAAGCACGGCGTTGTCTGCCGGGAACTGAATTAATTTTGATACCGCCCTTGCTTCGTAAACGATGTCTGATTCCAGGAGTAAAAAATCTTCCAACAACCGATCTTTGGCGCAATAGAGTGAATACATGCTGCCGGACTCGGCATAAAGGCTATTGTGGACGGTTTCTACGATACCCGAATACGACTCCCTGAGGCGCTCGTAGTACTCGAAATGGTGTCCTGTAACGATGATAATTTTCTGAATTCCGACGCCGAGTAGAGTATCGATAGATTCTTCAATGATCGGACGCTTCCCCAGGCGTATAAAACCTTTGGGTATGGTTTTGCCCAACGCCTCCAGGCGTTCACCCATTCCGGCGGCGAGGATAACGGCAACCCGTAATTTATCGATCATAATTTCACTTCCTGATTAAGAATATTCTTCAACACACATTTACGAAATTGCAAATGATGGGTCGACAAAAAACCGAATACTGGTTGTTCCACCCGCACAATATCGAACCCATTTAACATTTGTCACCAGACCGTCAAACAATCCAGCAAATTCACTTGCAACATATAATTCACTTCACCACGAACGATAAAATACGCTGATTACTCAAATCGCGAATGCTTGAATATCGGCGGTATTGAACGAAAACCGAACTTCAATCGCCCCAGAAATTATTGCCATGGGCAGCCCGAAAGGCAGCCTGTTTAAGTTGGCTTAAATCCTGAGTCAACCAATCATGAGAAATGCAGGCTGCGACAACTTAAGGCTGCCACTGAATTTACTTCTCGTATCAAATCGATAAGGAATCAGAAACTACAGTCCTGGTTCACGTGGGAGGGACGGAATCAGGGAGGGGAAGAGGGTCACCAATGACCATAGTCTTCGAACATCATGCGATACTACGCGGCAAGTGTAACACAATTTAGTGTACACCTTCAGCCTCTAAAGTTTGACTCAGTCAGATTTCGGATGCTTCAGGGCAGGACTATCCCGATTGCGCGAGCTTGGGGGCGGAAGAGAGCAGCATTCGGGTGTATTGCGTGCGCGGTTGCTCCATCAGGTTGCGCGTGTCCTGTTCCTCGATCAGGCGACCCGACTGCAGGACCCCGATGCGGTGGGCCATGACTCTGACCACGGCCAGATCATGGGTGAT
>QIJI01000139.1 GCA_003231795.1 Gammaproteobacteria bacterium | reverse complement strand
AGATAGCGTGGTCCGACCCCATTCTCATTCTCGGCTAAATTCAGCAACCGGCTTCTTAACCCCTACAAATTTCCCACAACACGTGGTATCAAGTCCTTGTAAGGAACATACCCGATAATTTTCTCGCCATTCGATTTAAACAGAGACGGGGTACCGGTTACACCGACCTTGTTGCCAATCTGGTAACCCCTGTCAACCATATCTGCCCCGGGGCAATCACCTGCCGGTAGTTTGGCGCTCGCCTTACCCCGGTTGCGCTTGGCAATGGTCATCGCGTTGGCCCGGTCTTTGGCACACCAAACCTGTCTCAGAGACTGATAACCGGGGCCCTGAGTGCTGCCGCGCGGGTATGGCAGGTAATGAACCGAGATACCCGCTTCCTGTAACTTGGGTAATTCTAAATGCATTTTCTGGCAATAGGGACAAGAAGTATCGGTGAAGACGCTCAGTATCGCTTTTTCCTCGCCAAACGCGGGATAAATAATCCTGTCCGACAACGCGACCTTGCCAAGTTCCGTAACCACGGCTTTTCCGAGCTCTCTTTCAGTCAGGTTTATCCCGTTTTTTAGATCGATTAAATTGCCCATAAGCAGGTAGCGGCCATCTTCGATGAGGTAGCCGAATTTGGTGCCGAAGCTGACGTAGTAGATGCCGTCAATCGGGCTTTCGACTGGTGGGCTGATATTTTGCCCTCCCAGCCGCTGTTTCAATAAAGCAGTCATCTCTGCGGCCTGGGTATCAGGCTGACTGTTGCTCTCTTCGGCTGGTGCCATGGATTGCGTTTCAGTTGACGGGTAACGCCTTTCCCAGCCCTCATATATCTCGTCTGACCATTTCGACTGGAAAAAGGAGATGATGGCATCCATATCAGAGTCGTTTAATATCGCCTCGAATGGCGGCATGGTACCACCCAGTCTAATCCCGCCTTGCCGGATAGTAGTTTTAAATACGCTAATGGAGTGGTGCCAGGCATGCCCGGTTCCATTGAGCGGCGGAGGTGGAAAGTTTCCATTGGCATCGGTTTTTTTCCAGTCGGCGGTTCCACTTGCATCGAGTCCATGACAGCTGGCACAGTTTTGCAGAAATAGCGACTTTCCTTTTTCAACCAACGCCTGGTCATACCAGCGGGATTCGGCGCGGGAATCTGAAAAAGTTGACAGGAAAATGATTCCACCAAACAGCAGCATGGTGACTCTGGAGATTCTGCGATAGGGATTGGTCATGGATTGATTCCTGCGAATGGATTTAATATAACTTCGATTGCTATAGTTGGACAATGATAGTTTAAAAATGTTGTGCCAGGAATCCGATATTTTTAGAAACGGGGATCGAGAGACTACTGGTAGAAGATAGCAGATAGCGAAATATTAATTCCAGGAGTTTATTATGTTAGCACTTCAATTGTATCGATGAGATGATTAACGGGTTAACCTGTTAAATTCTATTATCTATTTTCTTACCAAATCTGATTGAGGAGCGTAAATAGAGATGAGCAAAAACACCAGGGCGCGAGCTATCGGATTTAACCATGTTGCGCTTGAAGTCGGTAATATCGATGAAGCGCTGAAATTTTATTCCAAATTTATCGACTTTGAGTTACGCGGACAGAGCGAAGATATGGCTTTTATTGATCTCGGTGATCAATTTCTGGCGCTACAAACAGGCCGTAGTCAGTCGCGCGACGACGCCCGGCATTTTGGTCTTGTGGTATCAGACCAGGACGCGGTACGAAAGTCACTGCAGGAAAATGAAATCGAAATTTTGGCAGGGCCCTTCCTCGACTTTTACGATCCCTGGGGTAATCGGATTGAAATCGTTGGCTATCCCGATATTCAATTTACCAAGGCAGCGCATGTGCTGCGTGGTATGGGGCTTGAAGGGCTTGAAAAAACCGAGAGCGCTATTCGAGAGTTGACCGACAAGGGGATGGCTCCGGAATAATCCGGGTCGACCGCGTTACATCGACGTTATCATGCCTATCTGCAGGTGGTGGAGGAACGACGTGCAGCAATCGAGTTTAATGGGTCGTTGGCCGCGATTTCTGATGTTTTAAATCGAATGGAACTTTTTAAAAAAAATTACATCTTAACGTGAATCCTGAATACTTTTTTTGAGATTTAGCCTAGCCCGGAAAATTCATAAATTATGCACAATCTCGCTTGCCCATTGATTCCACAAGGAATATTTTCTCAGTCGCCCGGAATCATTGATACGAGACTTCTTCGGTTGTTCCTTGTGAAATCCCATTTCTCATTGAAAACCATGGTCTGCGCGATTTTCGCGCAAATTTATGAAATTTCCGGCCTATAAAATGCAACAGGTACAAATAGCTTTTTGTTGTCGTGGTAGTTTCTTATGGTTTATGATTTTTAATGGCTTTCATTTTTAAGCAATTCAAATTTGGCTTATTGGTTCTGGTCCTGGTTGCCAGTTCAGTTCAGTCCGTCATTGCGTTTGACTTCGATCAGTATGAACACGCTATGCTTATAAATTGTCAATCAGTGCCAATGCAGTCAGACGATGTTGTTGATCAGCAGGGCACTGAAAGCTGTCAGTCTCACCAGGAAAGTGTCTGCGTAAATGGAACTCACCTGGGCTGTGTTGCTCCGTTCAGTTCGTCAATATTTCAAAAATCCTACACTTTGTCTGCTTCAGCTATCACCGCAAGCAGGCAAAAGTTCGGTATCGATATTGAAGCATTAACAACTCGTTATCCTGATCTGATAATTCGACCCCCCAAAGTATAATCCTCTTGCTTGCCTGATATTTGATCAGGTTACTCCCGTTATATTAAACTTTTAGCCGTATTTTCGGCTGTACCCACAGGATTATATTTATGAGTGAAAGCTCAAATAACATAACTCCGGTTATACCCCAACCTGTGGGCATATCTCGTTGTCGCTGACGGGCAGAATATCGAACCGGTTACAGTTGAAGAAATTCGTCTGGGTGTGGCGGAAACATACGACGTAATTGTAGAGCTGGACGATGGCTCAGCCCAGGATGAATATGGGTTCAACAGCAAACGCATGGGCAACCAGTGAGTTAACAAAATTCACCAAAGGCATGAATAGTTTGCAACAACCAAAAGGTTTAATTTGAGTACGCCATTTGGTTTAAATTTTTTTATAGAGGTAATAAATCGCATGACTGAAGTAACTTCGAAGCAATCCGGGAAATTTGTACCTGGTTGGAAAACTCGTCACCTATGTGTGATCATCATCGCTACGCTTGGCACCTATGCGTTCCTGGAGTCCCGCGCTCAATGGTCAGAAATGCATCGCTGGAATCGAGCCGTAGGCGATATGAGCCTGATATTACTCGCCCTGGCCATGGCGGTTGGTCCAGCTTCCCGGTTGTGGAGGAGTTTTCAAAAAATCATCCCGTGGCGCAGAGAATTTGGAATTTATAGTGTTGTGCTCGCAATCATTCATGTTGTAATTATTCTTAATGCCTGGGTTGTGTGGGATTTTGCCAGGCTTTTCGGTTATGAATTACATCCTTCAACCGGGACATATGTAATGCTTCAGCACGGATTTGGATTAGCGAATGCTATCGGAATAATGGCTCTTTTATATGCAGTCATGCTGGCATTGACGTCGAACAATTGGAGCCAGAAGAAACTGAGTGGAACAATCTGGAAATTCCTGCAACAGGGGGTCTATGTATACTGGGCATTAATTGCTGTGCATACCGCTTATTTCCTGTATTTGCATTTCCAGGATTTTCATCGACGGACACCGGAACCGAACTGGGCGCAGGTTCCCTTTGTAATATTGGTATTACTGGTGATATTGCTGCAATTTTCAGCCTCTGTGAAAACATGGAAACTAAAGAAAAGAACTGCTTAAGCAAGTAAAAATTCGACTGTTCAGTTACCCAAAATGATTTCAGCCTGATTTTGTAGAAACCCTCGACTGAGTTCACCGATGTATATGCGCCGGATTACTCCGGCGCGATCAATAAACAAGGTAGTGGGCAGTCCGATTCCGCCAAAGCGCGTAAATATCTCCTGGGTACGGTCAAACCCAGGAGTGCCCGGAGGCGCATCGACCCATATCGGGTAAGAGACACCGACTGCATCAACATAGGATTTGACCAGCTCGGGCGGTTCATTGATATCGACCCCGATTACGCTAAGTCCTTTGTCGCCATATTCTTTTTGGAATTCGTCCAGCAACGGCATTTCGCGCCGACAGGGCGGGCACCAGGTTGCCCAGAAATTAAGTATCACGGCACGCCCGCGAAGGTCGGATAGCTGCACTGTCTGTGCGGCCAGGTTTTGAAGTTTAAAATTGGGTGCTCTATCACCCGTGCCAGGAACACCAGGCTGCTTGAGAAACTCAACTGACAGGATAGCGGTGGTAAATATTAGTCCCGCAACCAGGTAACCACTCGCCAGAACCGTGAGAAATGTCCGCCGCCGCCCGGGTGAATTTTTTGTTACCTGCCATAGCGCATAGGCGGCTCCAGCTAATACACCGCTAAAGTAAAGGTAGCCGGGCTGCCAGAAATAAAGTGCTGTCCAGGGTGCAGCGCGATAAGCGCTCCAGTTCAAAGCGACAAATCCCAGGCGAGCACCAAACAGCCCGAACCAGCCGGTGTACTCCGCGATATGTTTAACACGTGCTTTATCGAGCAGAAATTTTCCGCCTAACCAGCTCGAAAACCAGAATGCAAAAAATAAGCTCAGAATAAGGATCAGCGGGCGGGTTGGAATTAAAAATGGCCCCAGATTAAAGGCTTCTATCACGGTATTGCTCTAACAATATGAGGAAAAAGGAATAATGTTAAATGCTGGATCTAAGCTTTAGCTTGCCGGCATCGACACTTTGGTGGCCGCATTGATTCGCGATTTACCCGAGAAATCGATCAGGATCATACCGCTATATTTTTTTTGTTGATAAAATTCAACTCTATATTTATCAGCCTGCCTGTCTACCGAGAATCTTCGGCTGATTTCCTCCTTGTGAATTAACAGACCGCTTTCGTTACGCTGACCGGGTTTGCGATAGCCAATTACATTTATCCTTCTGCCCGGCATGGGCTGAATCATGAAGTTTCTGCTAACCCCAATCATGGTGCCAATTTGAACGAGTGAATTTACACCGTCTATTTCCACCTGTATTTCCGTTAAAGTATTGTCATAGTCGAGGTATTCTGGAGACAGCGTGGTAACCCCCCGGTTTCCGTAGCGCACTTTATAACTCTGTGCCGAATTTATGATCGCCACCAGAGGGTTATTTGTCTTGAATTCGATCGCCGATTTCTTTTTGATCGGAACATAACCGATTCTTTTACGGGCCGTATCGAAATCGTAAATAATTTTATTGTCGAACATTGCTAATTGAATATCGCGCCCCAGTTTTTTCTTGATTGTTTTTGTCGTTAACGGAAAGTTTCGTCGAAACTCTATTCCCATCTGATCCAGCATCGATTCGATAAATCTCAGGTGGTTGATTATGCGGCGATCGGTGGGATAGCTTTTACTCGCCTCGACCCCCATTGCTGCCTTTCCATTTTTGATCGCAAAGTAAGTGAGCGTTTTCTCCATCTCCTTGTCACCTTCGCGGGTGCGCGTATTTTTCAAAACGAATTTTTCCCGAAATGAATCAATTTTGGTATTGGCTGAATCGATAGCATTGTTGGCAATTAATTCAAGATTGCTGAAGGTTTCAGATTCGATGCTTGATTGATCAATGACAATACTTTGCCCCCAACGCCTTGGATTCTCATTCTTATCGACGTACTCAGGGTTATAAAATCCACTGCCATCGTGCAAGTTTAAAACTAGATCGATCTGTCTGTTGGTGATAATTTTTTTTATTTTCATGACAGCCTGATATTCGGGATCATCCGGCGGAATATCAAGAAACTTTCGGTTCATGTCGCCATATACGCCACGCGATCGTTTGATGATGCTTTCAAAGTTCAGGTTGGGTACCACCCAAACTTCGCCGCGGAAAATTTCGTAATCGGTTACCAGTAGCGAAGCCGCGGTAAACCCACCGGGCTCATCACCTTGAATTCCGCCTATGATCAAAATAGTAGGTCCCGCCGCGGCCGACTGCAATTTGTGTAATGTGAATGGAAATTCGGCAGCCTGCAGTTGCGGTAAATTTACCAGTAAAATTAAGCACAGTAGTATTTTTTTTATCATATTGTTTTTATGTGCCAGGGTTCGTAACGCACGCCGTAGGGGTTATTTTGCGGATACCTGATATCAATGTAGCCCAGATCCGAAAGGTACTTAAACTCATCGGTATTGGCAAACTCCTGGGTAAAATTTTTCTTGCCGAAATTTTTCTTGCCGACATCGAAATCACCGATTGCGTGGTAGGAGTGTCCGGGCGGAGCGAGCGAGTAAGACGCCAGCGACAGATTTCCGTCGACCTGTACGGCTTTGTTTAAAAACAGGTAAATCTGCTTGACCACGCTGCGGATACCCGAGGTCAATACTATCGAGTCGCCGATGTCCTGGCGTATTTTCTGGTATGTTTTGATTGCATCGCCCCTAAAAAGATAATGGCCGGTCGCCGGTATCTTCTGAATGTCCCTTTTAGCAATAGACGCGCTTAATTGTGTGACTACCTTATCTCCATAAAAATTCAGCGAGTCGGCATCGGTAAAAAATAATTCTTCGGCAAAATCGAGCTCTGCCCTTGTGAATTCCCCGACATTGTCGTATGCCCGTGCAATTCTTAGCGACTGATCCCAGCTGATAATATTGAAATTTCCGTAGCCAACAGTGGCTTGCAGTCTCGCCAGACGGGCTAGCACCTGTTTTAACATTTTTAGCTGGTCCTGGCCTAGTATGATTTCTGCAGCAGGTTTTCGAGTTCCCGGCAACGGGGCGGCAGCGATATTATCAACAACTGACTCGTCCGGGTGAAGGTCTGCGATCTGAGTTTGATAATCAGGTACGGATTGTTCTTCCAACTGGCTCAGTGGCGGATCGGGTGAAATGACGACCAGCTCGTCCGGGTGAAGGTCTGTAATCCGCGCTTGATAAGCAGGCACGAATTGCCGTTGCATCTGGCTCAGTGGCGGAGCGGGCGGGCCGACAAATCCGTCAGAATTGCCTACAATTACGGAACCCCGCCGTTGAAGTCCCGCTGTCAACAGGCCAGCGGAAATTCCGCCGCATAACATGACAAATGTACGTCTTTTCATAATAATTTCTTTAGTTTGCATCAGCACAAAATCGCCATGATTCACGGCGCAGCAGGTTTATTACGCCAGTAAACTACCATTTCGTTGGCAATTGTTCCACCTAACAAAATTCCATATATTTTTCACTCGACACATATATAACTCATGAAGATGTAACATTTAATAATTCTACTCGTCCTTGCTTCGCAGGCCTGTGTTAACACGGTCTGGGCGCATCGTTATAACATCCTATTTATAGCACCGATTTCGGAAACGGCTGACCAGGCTACACCGGGACTTCTATTAAGATCAGGCGCGAGTCGAATTATATGGCTGAAAATGCGTGCCAAAAGGGTAAATTGGGTGAAATTTAATTAACCTTTAGCGGTCCAAGAAATGGATGATCTGGTTATTCAGCGGGTTGATAAATTCCTTCGCTGGGCATTTACCGGATAAAATACTTGTATCTGGTAGTGATAGCCATGACTATTGCTCCTGAATCAGGAAAAGGCAAAGCCACAAAGGGCATTCAAGTAGTGAATAATGTAATCAAGAATTTAATGTTATGGGCTGTTATCGCGGTTACCCTATTGTCGGTATTCAAGAGTTTTCAGAGTCGCGAGAGCGCAGTTCTGACCCTGATATATTCCGATTTTCTAACTCAGGTTAGACAGGGGCAGGTGCGTGAAGTGACTTTAGAGGGGCAGAATATCACTGGGAAAATGCTGTCGGGCACCCCTTTCGCCAGTTTCAGCCCTGAAACCGATAATAGCGCGCTGATCGGTGATCTCGAAGATGCTAATGTCGATTTTTTGGGTAAACCACCAGAATCACCTTCATTCCTGGTACAAATATTTATCAGCTGGTTCCCGTTTATTGTATTAATCGGGCTTTGGGTATTTTTCATGCGCCAGATGCAAGGCGGTGGGGGTGGTCGTGGCGCGATGTCCTTCGGCAAGAGTAAGGCCCGCCTGCTGGGTGAAGACCAGGTCAATATTAGCTTTAACGATGTTGCGGGGATCGATGAAGCCAAGGAGGAAGTCGCCGAGTTGGTCGAATTTCTGCAGGACCCTTCAAAGTTTCAGAAACTCGGCGGTAAGATTCCGAGTGGGGTATTAATGGTGGGATCACCGGGGACCGGGAAAACCCTGCTCGCGAAAGCAATTGCAGGTGAAGCAAAGGTCCCGTTTTTTACGATTTCAGGTTCCGATTTCGTCGAAATGTTCGTCGGTGTCGGCGCTTCGCGGGTTCGCGATATGTTCGAACAGGCCAAAAAACATGCCCCTTGCATCATTTTTATCGACGAGATCGATGCAGTAGGCCGCCACCGTGGTGCCGGTCTCGGTGGTGGCCACGACGAGCGTGAACAAACCCTGAACCAGTTGCTGGTTGAGATGGATGGCTTCGAGGGCAATGAGGGGGTTATTGTAATCGCTGCAACCAACCGTCCGGATGTACTCGATCCCGCCCTGTTAAGACCTGGTCGTTTTGATCGTCAGGTGGTGGTTCCATTACCCGACGTACGTGGTCGTTCGCATATTCTCAAAGTACATATGCGCAAGGTTCCAACGTCAGAAAATGTAGATCCGATGGTCATCGCACGCGGTACGCCGGGTTTTTCCGGGGCTGATTTAGCTAATCTGATCAATGAAGCAGCCCTGTTCGCGGCACGTGCAAACAAAAAACTGGTCACCATGTCCGAGTTTGAACGCGCCAAGGACAAAATCATGATGGGCGCTGAACGCAGGTCGATGATCATGAAAGAGGACGAGAAAAAACTGACTGCTTACCATGAATCGGGGCACGCAATTGTCGGGCGCCTGGTACCCGAGCACGATCCCGTATACAAGGTCAGTATTATTCCGCGCGGCAGGACGCTGGGAGTAACCATGTTTCTGCCTGAAGACGATCGCTACAGCTACAGTAAAAGGCTGCTCGAATGTCAGCTATCCAGCCTCTTCGGAGGTAGAATTGCGGAGGAACAAATATTTGGCGCGGACGCGGTAACCACCGGGGCATCGAATGATATCGAGCGTGCAACCTCGATTGCGCGCAGTATGGTTACCCAGTGGGGTCTGTCGGACCGCATGGGTCCATTGACTTATAGCGAAGAAGAGGGCGAAGTTTTCCTGGGTAAGAGTTATGGCAAGCAAAAAACGCTTTCAGATGAAACGGCTCAGGCGATCGACTCGGAAATTCGCGCGATCATCGATAGAAATTACCAGCGAGCGGTGGGTATTCTGAAGGAAAATGAAGATAAGCTCCACCTGATGGCATCCGCGCTAATGAAATATGAAACCATCGACGCGGGTCAGATCGATTCAATCATGGAAGGTAAAGATCCTGGACCACCCGATGACTGGTCGGATGATGAAACCGGTCACTCTGGATCAACAGACGATTCGTCTGGGCAAAGTAGCGCGGGCGACGACCCGGATCTGGATCCGGTAAAATTACATTGATCCGGAAAATCTATTTACTGACATTTGTGACCAATGTTGCCGTGGTAAACCAACCCGTTTAAGTGTATTTGATGCTGATATCTGAAGAGCACGAACTGGATGTTTGAAAAATAATGGCAACTATCCTGTTTCAATTATTGGCGTGCTATTCTGCATGCTTTATCCTCGAATCACATTTCACTGGTGCTTAAAGTCTTATGAGAATTATCGTCTTCAGCATTGTCTGGTTGTTTGCGATCACCAACGCATGGGCTGAACATGAAGTTAATCATCGATATAACATTCGAGGTTATGTACTCGATGAAAATGATCGGGGTATCGACAACCTTGACGTCGTTGTAACCGACGGCGGTAGATTGCTAAAAAGAGGCAAGACTGACTCGGCAGGTTATTATTCCCTCCATCTTCATCTGCACAATACCGACAACCGCCGGCAACTAAAGCTTCGTGCCGGATCCAGCATAGCCGAATTCCGGGTTAAATTTGACCCTTCCGATTTAGCTACCGTGCGCGTGCATGATGCCAATTTCATCGCAGGTGAATTTGTTGAAGGCGGTCTCCGCCGGTTTCGACTGCCGCCCTGGATATACCCGCTTGCGGGCCTGTTTGCGCTCGGATTCGGTCTTGTAATACTCGAAAAGCGTCGTAAAAAGAAAATCCGGCAAAAGAAGATCGCTGCTACCAAAAAAGGAATGGGCAGCGGTTCTGGAAAAGCCGGTAAGCGGCGCAAAAAACGCTAGGGAGCCTCTGATTAATTCTGGATGAATCGGGTTGTGATTCAAAACGACTATCTGGGTCAATAAAGGATATCCGGGTATGGCACTCTCAAACCTCGTCAATCGGGGTGGTAAGGCTTTAACCCTGCTTGGGGCAACGGGATAGTCTCAATTCCTTGAACATAATGTACGCTTCGAGGTCCAAGCAGATGTGGCATTGATTTTCGGCAAGATCGAAGAGGGCGTTAGATTGAAAAAATACGAGTTTGCCGTTTTTGTAACGGGTGCAGTAACACTATCGCTTGAAGTGCTTGCCTCTCGGATAATGACGCCATATTTCGGAGTGAGCCTTTATATCTGGTCCGGCATTCTATCAATAACCCTTGTGTTTCTCGCTTTTGGTTATCGAATTGGCGGAGCTATCTCCACGGGTGCCTCTTTGGCATCTGTCGAATACCGATTGCTTTGCGCGCCGATCCTGTCTGCGTTTGCGATTGTTGTTTCGGTGTTAGCTTTTCCCGTCGTATTTCCGCTGTTGTCTCAGTTCAACCTGATAGTAGGTAGCTTTCTCGGCGCTACTTTGCTGCTTGCCTTACCACTCGTTGCGTTGTCAGCAATGAACCCATTACTGATCACTTTACAGCGCAATAATACCGAATCAAGTGACGCAGGCGCCGGTCGGGTGTTTTTTATCAGTACCATGGGCTCTGTTGCCGGTGTGATATTTACCAGCTTTGTGTTTATTCCGAATGTAACGAATTTTCGCGCGATACTGATACTTGGAATTTTGGTTTGTGCCGTTACCACTGTGCTGATTGCACTATCGGATAATCTGTCGCAAAAACGCAAGCGGTTTCTGATGGCCTCCGGAGTTGCGGTTTCTATTTTTTGTGCTGCTTTATTGATTGGAAAGACAAGCTACCTGGAACAGGTTGGTTCGAGTTTTAGTAGTCATTCGACATTCAAAATCAAGGCAGAGTACACCTCGGTATTTGGAAATATAAAAGTGGTTGAAGTCACACGAAATAATGCCCCTGGTTCTCTCGAGAAATATTTCCTCCAGGACGGGCTGGTGCAAAATCGAACCGATTCAAACAATAAGTCGATATCTATGTACACTTATGTTCTCGAATCGCTTGTCCACGCTTATGCGCCGAAAGCACGGGATGTAGTTGTCCTGGGTCTGGGTGCGGGCGTGGTGCCACGCCATTTCAAAGCTGATGGCAAAAGAGTCAGTGTCGTAGAAATCAATTCTGCCGCGCTGACCGCCGCATCCGACAATTTCGGCTTCAACAAGCAGGGCATTCAAGTCTATCTGGAAGACGCCAGGACTTTCATTCGTAATTGCAACCAGGCCTATGATGTAGCTGTAATCGATTTATTCCTGGGAGACAGCACTCCGGAGTATTTGCTGACAAAAGAATTTTTTCGTGATTTGAAGAATTGCCTGAAACCCGGTGGCACAATGGTCATGAACGCAATTCTTGACGATAAAAGCAGTGAGCCCAATAGACGTCTATTTGCAACGATCGCCACTTCATTTCCGAGGCTCTATATTTCGGGATTTTTGGGCGGAAATTCATTTATCGTCGGAACCTCAGGGTTTGCGCCCGATCGAATCCTGGTTGAAGCAACTGAGCTGCCAGTTCAAATAGCTGGCATGGTCGAAGCTTCCGTAACCTTGAGCAAACAAATTCCGCCTGGCTATTATGAGAATACCCGGCCCGTGTCGGACGAACACAATATTTTTGGGGTCCTGTTTTCTGAAAGCAATATGGCCATGCGTAAATTCCTCTCGGGGAGTTTCCCGGCGCATATTTTGGTGAATTAGTGACAAATCCAGGCAAATCCGCATTCGAGTTGAAATCGTTCCGATTAAATTTATATACCAATAGGTGAAGTGAAATCATGACTCTCTCCAGGCGCGCCATCTCGAACAAGGCGTTTATCGGAGGCTCCTTAAGTATTGTATCCGTATGACTTCGTAGCACCAGGTTAAGCATATTCAAAACCAGAGACCTGATCCTACTGCTCCAGTTTTCAGTAAACTTCAAGCAATGAAAATAAAAATTACT
>QIJI01000214.1 GCA_003231795.1 Gammaproteobacteria bacterium | reverse complement strand
CCCGATCCGCCTCACCACCGTCGGCATGGATATCGGTATAAATAAGTCCGGGTTTAACCGCATTGACGCGAATACCCTGGTCGCCCAGTTCTTTTGACAGGCCGATCGTCATTGCATCGATAGCGCCTTTGGCGGCTGCATAGTCGATGTATTCATGTGCGGCCCCGAGATCTGCCGCGCGCGAAGAAAGGTTCACAATCGAACCACCATCGCCACCGTTTTGCACGGACATGCGCTTTATTGCTTCGCGCGCGCATAGAAAGCTGCCAACCACGTTAACATCAAGAACACGACGCCAGCGTTCAGCGCTCATATCAACCAGTGCGCTTTGCTGTTCCAGGATTCCGGCGTTGTTGACCAGCCCGTCGAGCCGACCAAACTGGTCATCAATTGCCTCGAACATTGATATCACCTCGGATTCCTGACTTACGTCCGCCTGAAATAATGTCGCCACGTGACCCTGGTCAGTCAGCGACTGTTGAAGCTCGGCCGCAGCCTGATCGGCATTGCGATAATTGAGACACAGGGAATACCCTTGTATCGCCGCAAGACGGGCGGTTTCAGCACCGATTCCGCGACTGGCCCCTGTAATCAGTAGTACTTTTGACATAGCGTTTGCGCGTCCTTTGGCAAAGGCCCGTACCTTTGCCGCTATTGGTAAATTAGTTCCAGAGTCTCGGGAGATTGATTTCGTTGGCGAATGGCATGCAACCCGAGGACTCCCTTGGTGTCCTGCCGAATTTCGATAAAAATCTGTGCCGCCGGGGTATCAAGACTATCCACCAGCACGATCGCATCGGGGTGTTGATTGTAAACGATAATAATCGCCGGGTTAGCGTTCAGACTGGCCTGTAATTGATTTCGATCATCACAAATGTCGCAATCATCCGCACCCGGTAGCAAAGTGGCCACCAGTGACCGGTTCTCCGTTTGGACTGCGCGGGTAATAATCTTGTAACTACAACTGCGCCGGATCGTTAGCATCAGTGCTTCAGTTTTTCACGCAGGATCGCGTTGACCTGACCCGGATTGGCCTTGCCTTGCGACTGTTTCATGATTTGCCCGACGAAAAAGCCCAACACTTTATCCTTGCCCGCGCGAAACTGCTCTACTTGCTCGGGGTTAGCGGCGATAACTTCGTCGATCAGCAATTCGATCGCGCCACTATCGGTAATTTGCTTGAGACCTCGGGCCTCGATGATGGCATCAGGGTCACCCTCGCCCTGCCACATGGCTTCGAAAACCTGTTTCGCGATCTTTCCGGAAATGGTGTTGTCAGCGATGCGCTCAACCAGCAGCGCCAGCATTTCCGCTGAAACAGGAGAGTCACTGATTTCGAGTCCAGACTTGTTTAAAGCCCCGGCGAGATCGCCGAGAATCCAGTTTGCGAGCTGGGCTACAGGAGCCGCTGAATTATTACAGGCCGCTTCAAAATAGAGCGCGGTATCGCGATTGGCAACCAACAGTTCGGCGTTGTCATTCGACAGGCCATATTCCGATATGTAACGCTGCTGCTTCTGCTCCGGTAGCTCGGGTAAAGCAGCTCGAATTCGCTCGATGTCTTTTGCAGTGACTACTACCGGCAGCAAATCGGGGTCCGGGAAGTAACGGTAATCATTGGCTTCTTCCTTGCTGCGCATCGAGCGGGTTTCGTCACGCTCTGAATCATAAAGACGGGTTTCCTGTACCACACTACCGCCGTCTTCGATCAAATCGATCTGGCGCTCGACTTCGTAGTTAATCGCGCGTTCGATAAAACGGAATGAGTTGATGTTTTTCAATTCGGCTCGCGTACCCAGCTTTTCATCGCCCTTGCGCCGCACCGACACATTGGCGTCGCAGCGGAAAGATCCTTCCTGCATATTGCCATCACAAATTTCGAGATAGCGCACCAGCGAATGTATCTTGCGCGCATAGGCGACCGCCTCTTTGGCGGAACGCATGTCCGGCTCCGAAACAATTTCCAGCAGCGGTGTGCCGGCACGGTTCAAATCGATGCCACTTTGCGCGGGAAACTGATCGTGGATCGATTTTCCAGCGTCCTCCTCGAGGTGGGCTCGGGTAATCCCGATTTGCTTGCGGTTCTGCTCATCCAGGCTGATCGAGATTTGACCGCGTCCGACAATTGGGAATTCAAATTGCGAAATCTGGTAACCCTTGGGTAAATCCGGGTAGAAGTAATTTTTACGGGCAAAAACCGATTCGTGACCAATTTCTGCCCCAATCGCGACACCAAATCGAATGGCCATGTTAACCGCGGCGCGATTAAGTACCGGTAATACCCCGGGCATCCCCAGGTCTACGACACAGGCATGGCGATTGGGCTCTGCGCCATACTGGGTTGACGCAGCGGAAAAGATTTTGCTGGCAGTGGCCAGTTGCGCGTGAATTTCAAGTCCGATGACGGTTTCCCATTCATTCATGCGAAAGCCTGCGGCCGTTGTAAATGCCAGTCGCTGACCTGCTGGTAGCAATGCGCGGTGTTTAACAGCCGCGCCTCGTCAAAATAATTACCGATTAACTGCATTCCGACCGGCATCGAGTCAACAAAACCGACCGGTAGCGAGATCCCGGGCAGGCCAGCCAGGTTCAGCGAAATGGTATAGATATCCTGCAGATACATGCTTACCGGATCGTCGGTTTTGGCACCTATGGCGAAAGCTACCTCGGGGGTGGTGGGCCCGAGAATCAGGTCGACCTCGGTGAAGGCCTTTTGATAATCATCCTTGATCATACGCCTTAGTTGCTGCGCCTTGAGGTAATAGGCGTCGTAATAGCCGGCCGATAAGGCATAGGTGCCAATCATGATGCGGCGCTTGACTTCATCGCCAAATCCTTCGCCGCGCGAGCGTTTGTAAAGGTCTTCCAGGTCCCGCGGGTTATCGCAGCGATGTCCGAAACGAACCCCGTCAAAGCGGGACAGATTGGAAGAACATTCCGCCATCGCGATCACGTAGTAAACCGGAATTGACAGGTTTGCATTGGGCAAGGAGATATCGCAAAATTCGGCACCAAGTTTGCGCAGTTCGGTAATGGCCGCTTCGATTGTGGCCGCCAGTTGGCTGTCCAGACCGTCGCCAAAATATTCTTTCGGCAAACCAATTTTCAAACCCTCGATCGGGTGATTTAGGTCGGCGCTGAAGTCGGGTACCGATTCTTCGGCACTGGTCGAATCGCGGCGGTCGAAACCAGCCATGGTTTGCAGCAACAGTGCGCAGTCCTCAGCTGATTGCGCAAAAGGGCCAGCTTGATCGAGACTCGAAGCGAAAGCTACCATGCCGTAGCGGGAAACCCGTCCATAGGTGGGTTTGATGCCGGTGACACCACATAGCGCAGCCGGCTGGCGAATCGACCCGCCGGTATCGGTACCGGTAGATCCAGGCGCGAGACCGGCCGCAATCACGGCCGCCGAGCCGCCCGAAGACCCACCCGGAACGCGATTCAGGTCCCATGGATTGGCGACATTGCCGTAATAGGAGTTTTCGTTGGATGAGCCCATCGCGAACTCATCCATATTGGTCTTGCCAAGCATCACCGCACCGGCTTTTTTAAAGTTTTCGATCACGGTGGCATCGTAAGGTGCGACGAAATTATCGAGAATGCGAGAGCCGCAAGAAGTTCGTACACCATCGGTGCAAAACAGATCCTTATGCGCCAGCGGCACGCCGGTAAGCGCCTGGATATTTCCATCAGCGATGGCCCTGTCTGCCTCGCCGGCCTGTTGCAGTGCGATTTCAGGGGTAACGCTGATGAAGCAATTGAGGGCCGGGTTATGCTGTTCGATGCGGTCCAGGTAGTCCTGGGTAATTTCGACGCTGGAATATTTTCCCTGCGTCAGACCGTCGCGAATTTCTGTGATGGAACGGGCCATTATTCGATTACCCGTGGAACCCGGTACAGGCCCTGCTCGACATCCGGTGCAAGTTGCTGAAATTTTTCACGTTCGTCGATTTCGGTGACTTCGTCGTCGCGCAATCGCTGAGTCGCGTCGAGTGGGTTGGCGAGCGGTTTTACGCCGCTGCTGTCTACCCGATTCATCTGATCGACCAGTTCCAGGATACTCGACAGATCGTCGGCGTAGCGATCGATGCTATCGTCCTCGATATGCAGCCGGGCGAGGTGGGCAATATTGCGTAAATCCCCGGGTTTCAGAGCCATTTCAGTGTCATCATTGAAAAGCCAGCAAACTTACCACAATTTGGTCGCTTGTATAAGCAAAAGGCTATTATACGCAAAATGCCATAGGTCACTCTTTTTTAAGGTATTTCACCTTGTGAAAATGACTCGCCGTTGCTAGAGTACGCCCGTCCTGCGTTAATTCATCGTGATCTTAGGGAATTTCGTGGCAACGCAACTCAACACAAATACGACAGGTTAAAAAACACACCATGTTTGCAGCTATTCGCGGCTTGCTATCCAATGATTTGTCAATCGATTTGGGTACCGCCAACACGCTTATTTATTCCAGGGGTCAGGGCATTGTTCTGAACGAACCATCGGTTGTTGCGATTCGGCAGGACCGCGGTCCAGGGGGTCCGAAATCGATCGAAGCCGTCGGCACCGACGCGAAAAAGATGCTCGGCCGTACTCCCGCCAACATTACCGCCAAACGACCAATGAAAGACGGCGTTATCGCCGATTTCACCTACACCGAAAAAATGCTGCAGCATTTTATCCGCAAGGTACACGAAAATCAGTTCTTGCGACCGAGCCCGAGAGTGCTGATCTGTGTTCCTTGTGGCGCCACCCAGGTGGAGCGTCGTGCGATCAAGGAATCAGCCCTGGGTGCGGGGGCACGCAAGGTCTATTTGATCGAAGAACCGATGGCCGCCGCCATTGGTGCCGGCATGCCGGTCGATGAACCACAGGGATCGATGGTTCTGGATATCGGTGGCGGAACTTCCGAAGTAGCGGTAATGTCACTTAATGGAATCGTTTACTCGGCCTCGGTCCGGATCGGTGGTGATCGCTTCGATGACGCAATCATCAATTATGTGCGCCGCAACTACGGTATATTAATCGGCGAAGCAACCGCAGAAAGAATTAAAGTTGAAATTGCCGCGGCTTATCCGGGCAAGGATTTGCTGGAGATTGAAGTCAAGGGCCGTAATTTGTCGGAAGGAGTGCCCCGAAGTTTCACGCTGAATAGCAATGAAATTCTGGAAGCCCTTCAAGACCCGCTTTACGGAATCATTTCAGCGGTCAAAAATGCATTGGAACAAACACCACCCGAGTTGGGTTCTGATATCGCCGAGCGCGGTATCGTGTTGACGGGTGGCGGTGCATTGCTACGAGACCTTGATCGACTGATCATGGAAGAAACCGGTTTGCCCGTGATTATTGCCGAAGACCCGTTAACCTGTGTTGCCAGAGGTGGTGGCAGGGTGCTCGAAATGATCGATGAACATGGGTTGGATTTTCTGGCAGTAGAGTAAACTCAGGCCGCCTCGCTTAGGGATCCCTTAATGCAAATACGACTCCAGGCACGAGGCGCTTCCCTGCAGGCCCTGTTCCTGATCGGATTCAGTATTGCGATGATGGTCGTCGACCATCGTTTTCAACACCTCGAAGTGGTGCGCACCAATATTTCATTGGCGCTTTCCCCGTTACGATTTCTCGTCAGCCTGCCGGCTACCACAGGGAACTGGATGAATGACTGGTTTACTGCGCAGACTGAACTACTCGAGGAAAATGCAGCGCTCAAGGCCGACGGCCGTATTCTGAATGCGCGGCTACAGCAACTGGAAGTATTGGCGGAGGAGAATGCCCGCCTGCGCAAGTTGCTCGGCGCGTCACGAAAAATTGCCGACGATGTCATTGTCGCGGAACTCCTGTCTGTGGATCAGAACCCGTATCGACAGTTAATCGAAATCAACAAGGGTAGTAGTGATGGTGTCGAGATAGGTCATGCCGTGATCGACGATTTCGGTGTCATGGGTCAGGTGATACACGTTAATCCCCAGTCAGCGACGACAATATTGATTTCTGATCCCGCGCACGCAATTCCGGTGCAGTTTATTCGTAGCGGGACTCGATCAGTTGCATTTGGTCGCGGTTCGACCAGGCAGCTCGAATTACGTTACCTGCCCGCTACAGCAGATATTAAAATCGACGACGAACTGGTGACTTCCGGGCTCGGTGGACGATTTCCGGCAAATTATCCGGTCGCTACAGTCACTGCGATCAACGAAGATCGGGTGCGTGGGTTTGTATCCGTGCTGGCCGAGCCTAAGGCTCGCCTTGATTCCAGCCGCGAAGTGCTCGTTATCAAACCCCGGTTCTGACGCCAGATGCCGCAACTTAAATATCTGGTCATTTACCTGAGCCTGGTGGTCGCACTGGTGCTGATGATTTTACCCTTGCCGGACTGGGTACAAATGTATAGACCCAACTGGGTAGCGCTGGCGCTGATTTACTGGAGCATGGCGTTGCCTAAGCATGTTGGACTCTGGTTTGCATTTTTTACCGGCATTGTGCTTGATACTTCGCAGGGAACACTGCTGGGGCAGCACACGCTGGCGCTGGTGATCGTGATATTTATCAATCTCAATTTTTACCAGCGTATTCGTGTTCTGGCACTGGCCCAGCAGGCTTTATATGTACTGTTTCTATTGCTGATCAATCAGGTAATCATTGTATGGGTGGAAGGCATTTTGGGTCGACCGACACCGGTATTCGGTTTTTTCGGAGCGCCGATTGTGGGCATGTTGATCTGGCCCTGGGTATTCGTCGTGTTACGTGATATTCGCCGCAAATCCATGCCGGGATGACTATCCAATGACCATTGACTATCAATATATCGACCAGAATGAACAGTTAACGCAGTTTTGCCAAACCATTAATGACGTCGCTTACTGCACCATCGATACCGAATTTATCCGTGAGAGTACCTACTACCCGATATTGTCGTTGATTCAGATCGCCAGTGGTGAGCACCGGGCCTGTGTTGATCCATTGGCGGTCACGGATTTTGAGCCGTTGAAAGCATTGTTGTTAAAACCGGAGTTACTCAAAATATTTCATTCGCCATCGCAAGACCTCGAAATTCTGTATCAGAATTTCGGCGCTGTTCCGGCACCGATTTTCGATACACAACTGGCCGCGGCAGTGCTTGGTTACAATCACCAGATTTCATACGCTGACCTGGTATTCCAGGTGACCGGAGTGCAGCTGGAAAAGAAATTTACCCGGGCAGACTGGAGTCGCCGACCGCTCAGTGATGGAGAGCTGGATTATGCAATGGACGATGTACGTTATCTGTTGCCGGTCTATGAGCATCTGAAAGCAAAACTCGATACGAGCAAGCGCAGCAGCTGGATCGAGAGAGATCTGACGACGATGAGCAGTGCCGATACTTACCGCGTCGATGAAACCCGGTTATGGAAACGACTGCGCGGGGTGCAGAAATTAAAAGGCGTAAAGTTGCAAATCGCCAGTGACCTGTGCCGCTGGCGCGAAGCATTGGCACAGCATCAGAATCGGCCGCGTCGATGGATCGTGAAGGACGATGTATTAGTCGAAATCGCGCGCCACATGCCGCAGGACATGGACGCGCTGTTAAAAATTCCGGAGCTCAGCGAAAAAACGGCTCGACGTTATGCAGATAAATTACTCGCTATTGTCGAAGCTGCCTCAGCTATCGATGCGGACTCCTGGCCGCGACACGACAAGATGAATAATCTGAACACAGTGCAAATGGCGTTGGGCGATTGTCTCATGGCCTTATGCCGGATCATCGCAGATGAAAATAAAATTGCGCTGGCGACGCTGGCGACGCGAAAAGATATCGATACTTTGGTACTCAATCAGAAAAGCAGTCGTCTGACCCAGGGTTGGCGCTTTTCGATGGCGGGGGAACAGTTATTAAATTTCATTCATGGCCAATCGAGTCTCAGCGTCAAAAATGACTGTATCCGGCTGGGCTCGGATTGATGTCGAACTACCGGGGACAGACCTTTAGTTCTGTCCCCCTCGAAGCCACATACAAGTACGTCTGATAATTACTGCACCAGAATATCCGAAAACAGCACGTCCGAAATGTCTTTGTTGCCCGATAGTTCTGCAATTACCTGTTTTACCTGCGTTGTCAGCTGCCGACGTATTTCCTCGCGCTTTACCGGCGATTTGATATCGCTCGCCTTTTGCTCACTCAACAACATGATCAGGCTATGCCTAATCGCTGGAACATGGTTTTTAATGGTGTCCTCGGCATCGGAGTCGCTGATCAAGACATCGGCACTGATTTGCAGGAAGGTCAGCCGGTTTTTACCGCTCAGGTTAAGAACCAGGGGCTCACCCAGTGAAACATAAGCCGATGAATTCGACGCCTTCACTTCATCATTCTCCGCCAGTGCCGGGGTCAGCCCGACGAAAAAAATCAGGGGTAACAATATTAATTTTTGCATGGTATTTCCTTTCGCCTCTTGTAATATAATTTGTTCGAAACTTTTCTCCCGGTAACTCGCATGACTTCGCAACAGATCCAGAATTTAATCGCTAACCACATGCCCGACGCAACGGTTGATGTCAGTGGTGGCGAAGGAAAATTTATCGCTAATGTCACAAGCGAGGCCTTCGACGGTCTGGCGTTACTCAAACGCCACAAAATGGTGTACGCCTGTGTCAACGACGAAATCGCGTCGGGTGAATTGCATGCATTGACCATTGTCGCAAAGACTCCCGCTGAACTCGGTTAGGAGTCTGTCGGTCTTAGACAAATCTGACTCAAAATGCATTTCCCTCGCTACGACACCCTAAATCTGACAGACTCCTAGTCCGCAATAAACTGACGGTTACGCCCCGAATTTTTGGCTTTGTACAGGGCCGCATCGGCGCGTTCGTACATGGATTCGACATCGTCATTTTCACGGGTTTGGGTGAGTCCCGCTGACAGCGTTACCGAGACCCTTTCACCTTTGAAATGAAAGCTGCTATCTGCGATCGCAGAGCGTAGTTTCTCAATCATTTCGTTGGCTTTGTCGACCTCGGTATTGGACAGTAGTAGTACGAACTCTTCGCCGCCGATACGAAATACATAGTCAGACTGGCGCACATAATCAAGCATCATCTGCGCGATAATCTTGAGTGCCTTGTCGCCCGCATTGTGACCAAATTCATCGTTGATTCTTTTGAAGTGATCGATATCCACGATGACGTAACTGAATGGGGTCTGGTATCGGTTCCAGCGTGCAAGTTCCTGGTTGAGTCGATCATCGTAAGCCACGCGGCTATAGACTCCGGTAAGCGCGTCATAGAGTAACTTTTCGCGATTTTCAGCCAACATTACCTGCAGTTCCTGGGTTTCTTGCTCCATTTGTGAAAGTTGCAAGGTTAATTTCTGGTTACGCTCCTCAGTAGTTTCGTGTCGTTCATTGATGCGATCAATAAAGTCGTCCACGCCGCCGCGAATCGTGTCAATGTTGCTGGTGATGTCGGTTTTTAATTGCTCCAGATTGTTATTCGAGTGGAAATTCTTTTGTATCAGGCTCATGCCTTCCTGCACAAAATCGTGTAACGATTGAGTATCGTCGTGGTCACTTTGATGATCTTTGTGGTCAGCAGCGATCACCTGGGTAATCTGTCCGAGTTGTTCGGTGACCCCGACGATAAAATTTTCAAGCTCCTTTTTTTCGTCTTCAAGTTTTTTAAGTGACTGTGAAATCGAAGCGACAATATCATTCAATGTCCCCGCCCACTGCTCACCGTCGATACCTTCGTGGACCCGGGTCTGTATGGCCTGGGCGGCGCCGTTGACTCCCTGAACAATGGCTAGCCTTTCCAGCAATGTGGTCATTACCTCGTCAATGGAATTGTGGGAGGTCCCCGGACTCAGTTGTTCGTTTATCAGTTGTGCGAGTGTTTGCAGCTCCTGTTCATGGAATTCAAGGGTACCGCTAAACTGTTGTTTGATTTTCTGATTACAACCCGATTCGAGATCAAGCAAGTCCATCAACTTGAGGACGATGGCGGCGGCTTTCTCATCGGTATCGAGGTTGTCAAAATTCTCATTGATCAGCGTAGCTAACTCTTTAACATAGCGGCTGATAATGTCGCGCTCGTGTCCGTTAGCCACCGATTTGAGCAGACCCGAACAGATATCTTTCAGTTGATGGCGCTGATTCTGGTCAAAATGAATGCCCTGCAATAGTTCGAGCATCAGCATAATAGGGTCGGAGCGACGGGATTTTGCAGTTGCCTGGGGGTCGTCGAGAGACGCCACAATTTTGCTGAGTTGTTGCAAAGCCAGATCGAGCTTTTGATCGAGTTTTTCGCGAGATAATTGCTGAATAACGAGTAGATGCTGATCCAGTTTGCTGTCCAGGCCGCGCCCGGCAATGCTGAGGCGCCCAATAGTTTTGCGCAGCAGGGTTTCTATTTCCACCCACTCGGTTTCGCGCAACTCCAGCTCTTCAAGCGTCGCTTGATATTTCGACTGCCAGTCATTATGTTGTTCAACCTTGTCCAGCATTTGCTCCACGTCCTCGCCCTTATCAACTATGCACGATAGAAATCCTGGTCGGATTGGCGATATCGCTACATACTCCCTTATCGGCCGCTTAGACTGATTTATAAGTATTTAAATGCATGAACTAACACAAATTTGCGCCCATCAATTCTAATTTGTTCGACTACTTAGGTCACCCTGGCGAAAAGATCGTATTCATCGGCTGCGGTAATTTCTACCTGGCAAAACTCCCCTGCTTGCAGGGATGACGCATTTTCAATGTGAACCAGTCCGTCAATTTCGGGCGCGTCGGCATAACTACGACCGATTGCCCCCTCTTCATCGACCCTTTCCACCAGCACCTGCATCGATTGTCCAATACGTTGATTCAATCGAGCCGTACTAATGGCCTGCTGCTTCATCATGAAGCGGTGATAGCGTTCCTGTTTGATTTCTTCGGTAACCGGATTGGGCAACTGGTTAGCGGCGGCCCCTTCGACCGCGGAATAGGTAAAGCAACCAACCCGGTCTAATTGAGCGGCATCCAGAAAGTCGAGCAGGATTTCAAAGTCCTGTTCCCGCTCTCCCGGAAATCCAACGATAAACGTGCTTCGAATTACCAGTTCCGGGCAGATTTGTCGCCATTGCTGAATTCGTTCGAGCATACGATCACGGTTACCCGGTCGCTTCATTGCCTTCAAAATACCGGGGCTCGCGTGTTGCATCGGGATATCGAGATAGGGCAAAAGAGCCCCCTGGGCCATCAGCGGTATCACGTCGTCAACATGGGGATAGGGGTAAACGTAATGTAATCGTACCCATACTCCGAGCTGACCCAAAGCCCTGGCCAGGTCTATGAAGCGGGTTTGTAACGCTTGCCCCTGCCAGAAACGGGTCAGGTAGCGACGATCAACGCCGTAAGCGCTGGTGTCCTGTGAGATTACCAGAATTTCGCGGATGCCGGCGTTGACCAGGATCTGGGCTTCATCCATAACCTCGTCGATGGGACGGCTGACCAGGTCGCCGCGCATCGAAGGAATAATGCAGAAACTGCAACGGTGATTACAGCCTTCGGATATTTTGAGATAGGCGTAGTGCTTTGGCGTCAGCCGCACTCCCTGTTTGGGTACCAGGTCGAGAAAAGGATCATGCGGTGCGGGCAAATGCTGGTGCACCGCCTGCATCACTTCCTGCAGTGCATGTGGTCCGGTTACCGCGAGCAGGGATGGGAATCGTTGTCTGATCATTTCGGCGCGACTACCGAGACATCCCGTGACTATGACCTGTCCGTTTCCACGAATTGCCTCGTCGATAGTTTCGAGCGACTCTTCCACCGCCGCATCGATAAAGCCACAGGTGTTGACGATTACCATATCGGCGGTGTCGTAAGCCGCAGCAATTTCGTATCCCTCGATACGAAGCTGGGTCAGAATATGTTCCGAATCGACGGTTGCCTTGGGGCATCCGAGGCTCACAAACCCGATGCTAGGGCGTCTGTTGGTCATTTCAGGAATAGCGCCGGCAAAAAGAACTCACTCACCAGTAGCGATTTTCCGCCGAGAGTAAAAAGTGAACGTCTGCCCCAGATACGGGAACAATCCGGATTGTTGTCGGGAAGAGCGGCTGTGAACATGGGATTATTCCGCGTAATTGTAGCCAGTTGCTGTTGTTCCCGCTGCAGGGTCGGGTTTGCAAACAGGTAACCGCCTAACGGTTTGTTGCCCAGGTGCTTAAGTCGTCGATGCGGGCCTTGCAGTGTGCTTAAAGGAATTATTGAGCGGGCGTAGACCAGGACATCCTGCTCGCAAAGTAGTTGCACCTGGCGCAGTAAGACATTCTGGCGCGGTTGGATTTTCAACAAATGAGCTTCGTCGACACCCGGCTTGACCCACTGTTGACTCAATACCCGTACCGAAAAACCATCACCACACAGGCCGACCAGCCGCCGCGTTAAAGAACCCTGATCGCATAGCCAGGAAAGCACGACAGGTTCTATGCTGCGTAAGGAAATTGCCGATTTTCGAAACCAGGACGAAGTGCGAGGGTGTTTCAATTAAGGAACCTCTGATTAATTA
>QIJI01000434.1 GCA_003231795.1 Gammaproteobacteria bacterium | reverse complement strand
GCAGTATTGCGCCCGTTTGTATCCGAAAAAATGTACTGGATTGTGAAACATCACGGTGTGTTTCAAATGTATTACTATGCACACCACTGTGGTGGTAATCGCAACGCACGCGAGCAATTCAGGGATAACCCATGGTATCAGGACGCAATCGATTTCTGTCACAACTATGACCAGAATTGCTTTGATCCTGATTATGAGAACGAACCGCTGGAATTTTTCGAACCCATGTTGCGGAATATTGTTGCGAAGCCGAGCCAGCAGGACATAGAACATGCCGCTCGCTACGGACAGGCTGGTTAAACGATATCTCCAGGAGCCTGCTAGAAATCAGTATCAATTTCTCTGTAACTCCTGATCGGCTCGGGTTTCGCAAGCGAAAATCCCTGCGCGTAGTCAATACCGATATCTTTCAATGCCTGAAGAATTTCATCATTTTCGACAAACTCGGCGATGGTCAATTTGCCCATGACATGTCCGATTTCATTGATCGATTTTACCAGTTCGTAGTCAATTCGATCTTCAACCATATCGCGCACGAAAAATCCGTCGATTTTGAGGAAATTGACCGGCAAAGTTTTCAGATATGCGAAGGAAGATAACCCGCTACCAAAATCATCGAGCGCAAAGAAACAGCCTCTTTCACGCAACTGATTGATAAAATAAGTGGCTTTGCTCAAATTCGCTATAGCGGCAGTTTCGGTAATTTCGAAACAAACCCGATTGGCCCTGACTCGTGTGGACTCGAGCAAGTCCAGGATAAATTTCAGAAAATCTTCATCAACAATCGACATCGCCGATAAGTTTATATTGCAACGCACATTCGGATTACTCGCCAACCAGTCAAATGCACTGTTAACGACCCAGGTATCGAGTTGGGTGATCAGATTGTAACGTTCAGCAGTAGCCAGAAATATCCCGGGCTGTATCGGGAATCCATCCTCGTCCACCATACGCACCAGGATTTCACAGAAATGGCCATCCTGTGCAAGATTGGGGTTAAGCGTTTCTATCGGCTGCTGGTAAAGAATGAAACGATCTTCGTCAAAGGCCTGATTGATATCAAAAATGCGCAGCATTTCCTGGCGTCGCTGCGCGACTTCGACGTTGTCTTCACTATAGACGTGGATTCGATTGCGACCGGCATCTTTGGCCGCATAACAGGCTGCATCTGCCGAGCGCATGACGTTCGAGATATTACCGCTGGAAAAATTAATCGGAATGACACCGATACTCGCGCCAAGCCGGAAATGACGGCCCGCCCACATAAAGCGAAATGCATCGATGGATTCACGTACCGTTTCAGCGACACGATTCGCCTGCGTCAGTGTACAGCGCTCGAGCAACAGACCGAATTCATCGCCCCCGAGTCGCGCAATGGTGTCCCGCTTTCGAACCTTGTCATCGAGCAAGGCCGAAATTTGACGTAATAGTTCATCTCCGGCATCGTGCCCGCAAGTATCGTTGACTACTTTAAACTGATCCAGATCGATGTAACACAGTGCATGTTCACTATCGTCTTCCTGGCAGCTTTTCACCACGCGAGAGAGGCGTATTTCGAATTCACGACGATTCACCAGACCTGTTAATGGGTCGTGCGTCGCCTGGTAATTCAATTGCTCGGATAATTTATAGGATTCGGTTATATCGACGCCGGTGCCACGATATCCGCTGAAACTGCCGTCAGCATCAAATTTCGGTATACCGCTTACTCTCATCATGGCTTCACTTCCATCCTGACGAGGGAGAGCATAGTCAAAGGCATGGAAAGGTTTCCGCGCCGCTAATTTTGCCTGCAACAACTTCCATTCTTCACTCTGAAAGTTCGATTGAGGTACCAGTTCTTCTCTCGTTTTACCAATAGCTCCATCTGCCGCATTAAATTCGAAATCGGGATAATGGCCGGACAGGTAGGTAAAACGCAGATCGGCATCTTGCTCCCAGAACCAGTCAGCGCCGATTTCGGCAAAATCCCGCAATCGTTCTTCACTATGTTTTAGAGCTTCTTCGGCCAGAAACTGATCGGTAATGTCACGCGCATGAATCACCATTTCAGATACCTCGCTGCCTGGCTGGTCGATCAACTGGCGCGTAGTTTGAAATACCCGCTGTGAGCCGTCCTTGTGTCGGCTACGATAAGTTGCATAGGCAATTTGGCCCGGGTTCGCTTTAGCTTTGCGATGGGCTTCGAGAATAATCTCCCGATCCTCCGCGATAGCCGCATCACCCACCTCCCAGTTCAGAGCTTCCTCCCGGGTAAATCCAAGCAGTTGCTCTATCGCCTTGTTGTGATATTTATAAACTCCATCTTCGCCAACAGTAGTAATGATATCGGTTACACTTTCGACAATGTTGCGAAACCTGGTTTCACTTTTTTCGAGTGCTCGCTGTGCTTTGCGCGCCTCGGTGATATTGCGACTACAGCCGCGATAACCCTGGAAGTTACCGGCTTTGTCAAAACCCGGCCTGGCGTTGATATGCAGAAAAAGGCTGCCCCCCTCGTAATTATATATCTCAACTTCAATATCGATCAATTCGTGCCTTTGCAGACAGGCCAGATAGTGTTGTAACGATTGCGATTCATTCGACCAGTTTTTACAAAGATCGAGTTCACTCCGGCCGATTACATCGCTGGCACTTTCCCCGCTTGGTATGTGAAAACTGGAGGAATAATAGGTAATCGTCAGGCTAGCATCGAGCTCGAAAAACCAGTCCGCTGCAGCAGTAGCAAAATCGCGTAAACGGCTTTCGCTTTGCTTCAGCGCCTTCAGGACTTCAATCGATTCGGTAATATCGCTACCGACACCGCTATAGCCCGGAATTTCCGTATCATGCCGGTCGATCTGATCCATCGATAGATCGATCTCCTTCCCTTCCCCGGATTTGAATTCTGCCGGATCCGCTGTGGCAATTGGCTGGTTTTTCATTGTGCCTTTTTAGTACTCTTTCAAGGTGTCACTAAGTCTAAATTTTTCGAGCAATATGTCCAGTATTCATCAGGTTATTAAATTACTCATAATCTCGTTTTATTCCATTCGCCGAATGGTTAGACTTGACGCTTTTCGGCGAGTCCTCTCACTATGCCCCTCTTATCTGCAGACTTGACTCACTTTGGCAACAATCTGGCTGACGCCAGCATGTTGTACCCGCAACAATTCAAGGATATTGCGAGTCTGGAAAAATCTGCTGTTGCGGTTAGTGAAATTTCCTGCTGGCCAAATTATCAGGCTACCCCTTTGCATTCGTTGAACAACCTGGCCGGGCAGCTAGACCTGGATCAGATCTGGTACAAAGACGAGTCGCAACGTTTCGGGTTAAAAAGTTTCAAGGCACTCGGTGGCGCTTATGCGGTAGCCATTCAGTTACGCCAGAGGATTTTCGAGACAGTCGGGCAAGCCGCGTCGATCGAAGATCTACTCGGTGATAAATACGATTCAATCATCAAAGATATCGTTATCAGTTGTGCCACCGATGGCAACCATGGACGCTCGGTATCCTGGGGATGTCAAATGTTCGGCTGCCGCTGCATCATTTACATCCATCGAGACGTGTCCAGGGCCCGTCAACAGGCGATACAGGAACTGGGTGCCAAAGTTATCCGTATCGATGGCAATTACGACGCCTCGGTCAAACAGGCTGACCAGGATGCAACGAGCAATGAGCGCATTATCGTCTCTGACACCAGCTATGCCGGATATATGGAAATTCCTCGCGATGTTGCCCTGGGTTATACCGTCATGCTGGCCGAAGCGGTATTGCAAATGAAGCAATCGGTGCCGACGCATGTTTTTATTCAGGCCGGCGTCGGTGGTCTGGCAGCCGCCGTATGTGCTTATTTCTGGGAACTATGGGGTCAAAAAAGGCCACGATTTATCATAGTCGAACCGGTCAATGCCAACTGCCTGCAACAGTCGGCCCGTGCCGGTAAACCAGTCGTGGTTGAGGGCGATCTTGAAACCTTGATGGCCGGTCTGTCCTGTGGCGAAGTATCATTACTTGCCTGGGATATATTGAGTTCCGGAGCCAACGATTTCATGACCATCGGCGAAGATGCGGTTGCCTCGTGTATGCGTCTTTTGGCGAATGGAGAGCCCGCGATAGAAGCCGGAGAGTCAGCGGTTGCTGGAATTGCAGCCATGATCGCGGCCTGTGGAGATAAACAGATGGCCGAAACTCTCGGACTCAACGCGTCCAGCAGGGTATTCGTAATTGGCACCGAAGGCGCTACAGATCCTGAGCTTTATCAACAGCTGGTCAATGCCTGATGTTACCGATAAGAGGTTTTAGCGAAAGCGAATTTGAATCTCGTACCGAGTGTGCACAAAGTCTGATGCGCAACCTGGAAGTCGATGCGATATTGTTAACCACAGAACCACAGGTACGTTATTTCAGCGGGTTTCTGACTCAATTCTGGCTCAGCCCGACTCGCCCGTGGTTCCTGCTAATTCCTGCCAGTGGCAAGCCGCTAGCTGTCATTCCCGGAATTGGATTAGCCGGAATGAAACAAACCTGGATTGACGACATTCGCTGTTGGTCATCGCCACAACCGAAAGACGATGGCGTATCGCTGTTGGGTCAAAGCATCAAGGATCTGCAGCGACGTTTCGGCCGTGTCGCCGTCCCGCTCGGAGTTGAAAGCTACCTTCGTATGCCAGCCATCGACTTTCAGAGACTGCAGGCTAGTCTGCCAAATATTGAATTTATCGATTGTAGCGAATCACTACTACAACTTTGCAGCGTAAAATCAGAAGCTGAAATCGAAAAAATAAGGTACGTTTGCGAGTTAACCTCGGATAGCTTCGACGCGCTACCGGAATTTGCCAGTATCGGTAACAATGAACGTGACATCGTAAAACAGATGCGTATCGATCTATTAAATCGAGGTGCCGATTCGACCCCGTATATAGTCTCTGCGTCAGGCCCCGGAGGCTACGGTGATATCATTATGGGCCCCAGCGACAGGGTGATCGGAGACGGTGACATTCTAATTATTGATACCGGCACTGTTTTTGACGGATATTTCTGCGATTTTGATCGAAACTACGCCTTTGCACAGGCTTCAGATCAGGCTAAACGGGCTTACGAGACGGTCTTTCAAAGCACCGAAGCGGGGTTTGCTGCCGCGCGTCCCGGGGCAACCACATCTGACATCTGGCGGGCAATGTGGTCGGTACTCGAAAAAGGGGAAACCGAGGGCAATGATGTTGGTCGTATGGGACATGGGCTCGGAGCCCAGTTGACCGAATGGCCCTCAATTACGAGTGACGACGACACCAGGCTTGCTGCCGGAATGGTAATCACACTGGAACCCGGAATGAGTTACGACGACGGCAAATTAATGGTTCATGAAGAAAATATTTTGATCACCGAATCAGGTGCCAGCCTGCTGACAAAGCGCGCCGCTGAGGAGCTGCCTGTTATCGGTTGATTGTGGAGCAAGCCAATGATGCAGTTTGTTAAAAATTTAAGCCAGCAACGCCGCTACTGGGTAGCTTTGCTACTAATCGGCCTGTCGCTCGAAGCCACGGCGCTTTATTATCAATACGCCCTGGACGAATGGCCCTGTGTACTGTGCATTCATATTCGAATCTGGATCGCTGCATTCGTCCTGATTTCGCTGCTCGGCGTGTTGGTTAATCGATCGATAATATTGCTGCGAACCCTGCATTTGCTATCGGTAGTCGCAATGGCGGGGTTTCTTGAGCGAAGCTGGCAGGTTCTGGCAGTCGAACGCGGCTGGGTTTTTGGTGAATGCGACATGGAGCTGGGAATGCCGGCCTGGTTTGCACTGGACAAGTGGCTCCCATCGGTTTTCGAAGTGCAAACCAGTTGTGGTTATACCCCACTGATTTTATTCAATATTACCATGGCTGAAGTTTTACTCGCCATATCTGCGCTGTTATTGATAGTGACAAGCATCGCTGCAGTTTACAGCTGGATTGGCGTAATTAATGCAATGGTTGCGTTACCCGATTCACTCAGAATTAATCAGAGGCTCCTTAACCGGGTTTCGTTAAGTTGAAGCCAGAGTAGTGCGATCACGGTTGCCGAAGATTTTATTTTGCCTTCGGCTACCCAGCGGTAGGCTTCGGTCGTATCTGCTACAAAAACACGGATATCCTCATTCTCCTCGGGCAATCCATGGATGCCACCCATGCCCTTGCTGTCAACAATTCCGCAAAATAAACTGCAATGCTCTGTAGTCCCCCCCGGGCTGACGTAATAACGCGTTATAGGTTCCAGACGGCTGATCGGACATCCCGCCTCTTCTTCACTTTCGCGCACAGCAACTTCGGCTTCAGTTTCCCCGGGTTCGATGACACCAGCCACACATTCGATTAACCAGGGGCCATCGGCATCCTCGATCGCACCCGCTCGAAACTGCTCTATCAAAACAACTTTTTGCAGCAATGGATCATAGGGAAGTACCGCGACTACAACGCCACGTTCAAAAATTTCCCGGGTAAATATCGGGCTGAATCCGCCGTTAAAGAGTTCATGCGAAATACTGTACTCATCCAGTTTGAAGTATTTTTCAAATAGCGTCAGATGCCGGTCCAGTTTCCACTGGTACTTCATCGCCCGGCTGCTCCGATAATCCGGGCAACCTTAGCCAGATCCTGTTCGGTATCAATTCCGGGTCCGGGCAAGGCTTTGGCTATTTCACTATGGATGCTGAACCCGTTCGTAATGGCTCGCAATTGCTCCAGCGACTCTGCCTTTTCCAGTGGACTGGGGGCAAGTGAACTGAAGGTTTTGATAAACCCGATGCGGTATGCATAGATTCCAATGTGACCACAATAGTCAGCAACCTGCCCGTTGCGGTCGTAAGGTATGCACGAACGACTGAAATATAACGCCCGTCCCTTATCATCGTGTACCAACTTTACCAGGTTAGGATCCAGGGCATGCTCGGCATCAATGGTTTTATGCAAGGTGGCCATGTCACAGGCATGGGTTTCCAGATTATCAGCCACCTGGGTCATATTGACTGCGGGCATCAGCGGTTCATCCCCCTGTAAATTGACCACAATATCTTCATCAGCCCATCCTCGAATCTGGCATACTTCGAGAACTCGATCGGTTCCACTGGGATGGGTTTCGCTGGTGATGCAGGCCTGACCACCGAACGCAGCAACCGCCGAGGCAATTCGTTGATCGTCCGTAGCGACAACGACTTCGGTCGCAGTTGACTCCTGTGCCGCGCGATAAACCCACTCGATCATTGTTTTGCCACAAATGACCCGCAAGGGTTTACCGGGCAGGCGTTGCGATGCATATCTTGCCGGAATCACAATACGGAAATCGATACCCAAGTGATCAGCTCAGCGCTTCTATTTCTTCGCTGCTGAGCTCACGCGCTTCTTCCGGCAACATGACTGGAATACCATCACGAATTGGATAAGCGAGCCTGGAAGCACGAGAAACCAGCTCCTGACGCTTTTTATCATAATGCAGCGGTCCTTTTGTGACCGGGTCAACCAGTATGTCGAGTAAATGCTTATCCACGATGTCGCTCCTCTACCAGGCTAAGAATCTGTTCGCTCAAATCATCACCAAGCTCAATCTCCAGTGGTACTACCCAGACGTCTTCCCGGGCAATAGCCTTCAGCTTTACCGCATCTTTATGCGTCACCAGAATCGGCAATGCTGGCTTCAGGTTCAAATCCTGCGAATCAAATTCGTGATGATCCGGAAATTCATGTTCGATGATATCGATGCCCATCTGCGTCAGGCTGGCAAAAAATATTTCCGGAAAACCGATCCCGGCCACCGCATGCACCTGTTGGCGTTGAAATTCGCTGATATGCTTGCGTTGATCCGGTTGTCGCAAATTCCACACCTGACCCAGCGACTCAACCACCTGGTCACTATCACGGTCAACGGTTATATCGACCTGTTGCAGCCGCTTTCTCGGCTCTCGCAACGGCCCCGCAGGAATCATCAGACCATTCCCCAATGCCAGGTGTCGACACACGGCAATCTCTATATCGCGTTTCAGCGCATAATGCTGCAAGCCATCATCTGACAGAATTACGTTAATATCCGGAAATTTTTCCAGTATCTGTTTTGCTGCGGTAACCCGATCAGAACCGACACCGATCGGACAACGACAAATTTCGGATATCATGTTGGCTTCGTCTCCAACCGCTCGACGGGTATGACCATCCTGCAGTAGCTGCACCTCTTGTTCATGCCCGCTTTTATATCCACGAGTAATGATTGCCACCTGGTAGCCGCGTTCTTGCAATAACTGATACAACGCAATCACGATAGGTGTTTTACCGTTGCCGCCCAGTGTGATATTGCCAATCACTATCGTTGTCACCGGTAATTTGTACGATCGTATTAACGACAGACGGTAACCCAGTCGACGTAGTTTGGTCGCCGCATAAAACACCACTGAAAGTGGCATCAATAAAATCGAAAGCGGATTCATTGACCATAGCCACCAGCCCTGTCGCCGCTGCGCTGACAGGTTAATCCAGTTGTGCATCATGGATTTATTCAACACCGACGAACGTATAATGGTCGGTCGGCCTGAACTCGAAAAAACTTCACTCCCGGGTTCACGAAATTGCAAAGCGTGCAATTTGGCGTAAACCCCTTCATCGACGACCAGCTCCGCATGACTGCCCTGTTCTACGATCTGGCCTTCGTTCATAACCAGGATATGGTCAGCGTGCTCGATGGTCGATAGTCGGTGCGCAATTACCAGCGTAGTCCGGTTTTCCATCAGGTGTTCAATCGCATGCTGGATATGGCGCTCAGATTCAGTATCGAGTGCTGAGGTGGCTTCGTCGAGAATCAATATCGGAGCGTCTTTAAGCAATGCCCGTGCAATCGCGATACGTTGGCGTTGACCACCTGACAGCAACACGCCACGTTCGCCGACTTCGGTATCCAGCTGGTCGGGCATGACTGAAATAAACTCCCAGGCGTAAGCCTGTCTGGCTGCTTCGACAATCTGCTCTTCGTCTACCTCGTGGGCTATGCCATAGGCGATGTTGTTTCGAATCGTATCGTTGAACAAGCGCACGTCCTGCCCTACATAGGCAATCTGACGTCGCAAATCACCAATGCGATAGGTATCCAGCCGCTCCCCGTCAAGCAATACACTACCACTGTCATATTCATATAACCTGGGTATCAGATTAACCAGGCTGGACTTGCCGCTTCCCGAGCGTCCGACGATGGCAACGGTCTGGTTAGGCTGGACCTCGAAACTGATGTTGTCGAGTACCCGTTGTTCGCTGCGTCGGTAGCGCAGTGCCACATTTTTAAAGCTGAGATGACCCCGGGCTCGATCCAGTGTCAGTTCGCCCTGATTTTGTTCAGAATCAAGCGACGTAAACGAAAATACACTTTCGCCGGCAGCAATTCCCTTTTGAATATTGGCGTTAATCGATGACAGTACCCGCATCGGTGCCAGTAACATCGTCATCGCAAATATAAATGAAACAAAGTCACCGGTGGAGATGATGCCGCGCATCGATTCGGATGTGGCAAAAGCAACAATGGAAGCAAATGCAATGGCTACCACCAACTGAATCAGTGGCATACTGATCGCCTGGGTTACCGTCATCTTCAGATGCAATTGCAGGTTTTTATGGTTGAGGCGCTCAAATTTCTTGCGCTCAAAATCATCGCCACCAAAAATTTTGACGATACGATTAGCATCGACAACTTCCTGCGCCACCTGTGTCACGCCACCCATCGACTTCTGTATATTGCGGCTAATGCCACGAAATCTGCCCGATATTCGAACCACGATTAAAAATACAATAGGTCCTGCAATCAGGAAAATCGCCGTCAGTTGCCAGTTCAACCACGCCATATAACTCAACAATACGATAATTCGTAAGCTATCCTGGATGAACGCAGTCAGCGATGAAGATACTGCCTTGGCAACCTGCTCCACATCGTAAGAAAATTTAGTCACGATAGCTGCGGAGGAAGACTGATCGTACTGATCACTGGTCAAAGTCAGAAGCTTTTCGAACATCTGGGTTCGCAAGGTCTTGATAACACTCCGGCCGATATAGCTCATGCAATAACTGCGCATGAAAATGGCCGCCATGCGCACCATAAATATGAGAATGATTGCCAGGGGAATCAACTTGATAACGAGGGGATCCCGATCGATAAAGCCATCATCCAGCATCGGTTTCATCAGATAAGCGAATGCCGCATCGGAAGCCGCGAAAATAACCATGCCGGTAATTGCGATCGCAAAATAGACCTTGTGCTCGAAAGCGAGCGATAACAGCGCCCGGTAGGCCTTGACACCGGTCAAATCGCCTTCAATCGATTTCATTGAACCACCCTTTTCCAAAATTCATCGATTTCTATTCTATCGGGCGTGTAGTCGCGATCGAGACTTGCACCAGACCCAACTGGCTGACAACATCCATGGCCGTTACCAGCGATTGTACCGGTGAGGCCGCATCTGAATGAATCACAACAGGTAATTGCTCTCCCGACAACGCACGCTCCAGCGCTGCTTTCAAGGTTGCCCGTTTATTATTGGCTAACTCCCGTGAATTCAAAAAAAACTTTCCTTCGGCATCGATCAACAGATTCATTGTCAGCGCAGATCTGGATTCATGATTTTCGCTGGCTTCAGGTAATTTTATTTTTAGCTGGGAGGTGGTATCGAAGGTTGTCGAAACCATGAAAAATATCAATAGCAGAAAAACGACGTCGATTAGCGGTGTCAAATTGACATCTACTTGCTCGACAGGGCTGGCGCTTTCAAATTTCATAGTTCAATTGAGATTCTTGCGGTCGCCTTGCAGAAACTCAACCAGCTTCATTGCTTCCTGCTCCATGGCAACGACCAGTTCATCAATCTTTCGCTTCAGGTGACGGTGAAAAATGAGACTCGGTATTGCAACCGTCAAACCGGTTGCAGTGGTAATCAAAGCTTCCGAAATACCCCCCGCAAGCTGGCCAGGGTCGCCGACACCGACTACGGTAATAGCGGTGAACACTTTGATCATACCGATTACCGTTCCGAGCAGCCCAAGTAGTGGCGTGATCGTAGAAATCGTTCCCAGTGTATTCATGAAGCGTTCCATTTCATGCACCACATGGCGTCCGGTTTCTTCGATGCTTTCACGAATCAATTCACGCGTCTGATGCCGATTAATCAACCCGGCCGCGAGCACTTTTCCGAGTGGCGATCCATTTTCAATCTCACTGATATGCTGCTCTGTCAAAGCATCGTTGTTGAGCAGATTCCAGATGCCGGTAAGTAGCTTTTCCGGAATGACTTTCTTTTGACGCAGGGTCCACGTCCTCTCGATTATGACGGCAGCAGCAATCACTGAGCACAGCAATATCGGAATCATTAGCCAGCCACCAGCCTGAACCAGTTCAAACATGCGTCTTCCCCTAGCCCGGAAATTTCATAAATTTGCGCGAATATCGCGCAGGCCACAGTTTTCAAAAAGAAACGGGATTTTACGAGGAAATTTCTGAAGAAGCCTCGTATCAGTGATTACGAGCGACTGAGGACCTCGGTGCCCCTTTTGGGTGAATATTTCTTGTGGAATCAACAGACAAGCGAGATTGTGCATAATTTGTGAATTTTCCGGGCCATGTTAAATGCCGCACATCATACTGTGACAGGCTGCTTTTTACCATCGCCGCCAGATGCGATTTCGGGTAGCTCGTGACCGCTTCACCTGAATCCCCGTTCGGTTGCTTTGAAGCTGAATTGCACCATCTTTATCACTACGAAAACGATTGCTTCCAATGCTCTGGTAACGACTGACAACCTCATCCTTTGGGAATCCCCAGCGATTCCCGCGCGACAAGGTAAAAATGACATGCGCAGGATTAACCTGCTTTACAAATGCGAGACTTGATGAAGTCGCACTACCATGGTGTGGTGCGAGCAGAATTTCAGCAGCGAGGTCATCGCCATACTTTCGCAACAATCGTTTCTCCTGACTGGCTTCAATATCTCCCGGCAACAGCGCGGACTGATAACCCTCGATCTTTAGAATACAGGAGCGATTATTGGTTTTGCTGACATCTGCCGGATCAACGCTCAGGAATCGAAAGCGGACGCCATCCCAACTCCAGTCACCATATTTATGACAGGAAAGTACCCGATGTCGCAATGCGAACCGGTTTTGAAGTTCGGTCGGCGTACCGGATAAAAGCCTGACCGGTCGATAGCTGTCAAGGTAAGAGCGAAAGCCGCCGCTATGATCCTGATCGACGTGACTGACTACAAGCAGGTCAGGTATTTCGATGGATTTTTGTTGCAGATAGGGAGTTAAACCCCAATCAGCGGCGCTGTAACCGTTTGAGTTGCCCGGCCCAAAATCATATACCAGGCTGTAATTTCGGGTGCGAACTAAAACCGAAGTCCCCATACCGACGTCGAACACGGTTAATTCATACTCTCCCGGTTTCAATTTTTCAGGTTGCCAGTACAAAAGAATTAGCAGCAACAGGACTGACGCCTTTCGAAGCCCGCTGGCAACCGGTATCAACAACGTCGATAGCAACAATAATAATATCAGCGACAACGCTACTGGCCACTGTGAAACGAGTATCGAATTGAATCCGGATGCCGTCAACCAGTCCAGGTATTGCATCAACCATTCGAGCAACATATCAGCCAACAACAGCAACTTGTGCGCTGCAAAAGCACTAATCAATGCGAAAAAACTGGCGCCAAGGACGAGCGGTAATACAACAATACTGATAACGGGAATAGCCACCATATTAGCGGCAAAGCTGGCAGGGTTAATTTGATCGAAAAACAGTATGCCCAGAGGAATAAAAACGAGTGAAAAATTAAGCTGCAATACCAGTAATCGAAACCCGATACCTACATCGGCAAACCTGAATTGGGTAAAAGCAATAATCAAAACAGCACTGATGCTTAACCAGAACGAAGTAGAACTAACCACCCTCGGATCCACAATTAAAATGAATATGATTACCAGTGAAAGTGATTGCAGCAGGTTGATTCGATTTTTAGACAGGCTCGCAATAAATAAGGTAAACAGCATCACCAGGGCGCGCACAGTCGGCAAACTGAATCCCGCAAGGGCTGCGTAAACAGTGGCGGCCAGTAGCGCCAGCAGGGAAGCGGTCAATGTCCGCGACAAACCGCAGGAGTAAAGTCCGTGACGCCATAGCCACCGGCCCAGGGCATAAAACAGAGCTGAAATTAAACCGATGTGCAATCCAGAAATGGCAATTAAATGAGCCGTTCCGGAATCCTGCAACCGCGCCCATTGCGTGGTTCCGATATCCCCCCGAAACCCCAGTACCAGCGCCTTTATAATTCCACGGTTGCTGCACTCTGAACAGCTTTGATCAATTTGCTCTGCTAACTTACTTCGCCATCGATCTATCGACAAAATAGACGCGGCGCTCAACTTGACATTCAAATTCGAAGCTCGAATATATCCCGTCGCATCAATTCCTTTGGAAAACTGCCATGCCTCGTAATCAAACCCACCCGGGTTGAGAAAACCGCCAGGTTGTCGCAGTTTAGCCTCGAATTGCCAGTACTCTCCAGAGTTGGGAACGACTTTGTCTTGATACCAGTTCAAACGCATCAGACGTGGCAGGCGTTTCGGGTAGCCCTCAATTTCAACGACCCTGAGGGAAATTCTTATCCGCCGGGATTTGACTTCAGGAATGCCAACCACAATGCCCCGCACCAGGCTGATGCGATTGTCGAAATCCGGGGTAAGTTGAAACTCGAGATGATACTGCAGTAGCGCGGACGCCCATAGAAAAGAAGCCGCCAACAATAATAAGAACCGACATTCCCGGTTACAGAAGGCCAGCCATAACAGTATCGGCAGTAAAGTCGACCAGTATAAATCTGGCAACTGGTTACCAAAAAAGGCTAACCCGGTTCCGAATATGATAGCGATGGCACGTAAAGGCATGCAGTCCTTGCACATTATTGCGGTAACAATTTCCCTGTTTATCGATCCAACTCTTTGCACAATATGAAATTAGCACCGATAATACAATCGACATGGCAAAAAAATTCATTCTTAAATTTTTGCCACATCCCGACGTCGTTATGCAAAATCGCTGGATTAAATTCCTTGGCCCGCGATTGCAAGACCCGTCTTTGTGGCATATTAATCGCCGATCTTGTTCGTCGGGTGTTGCAATCGGTGTTTTTTGCGCCTTTATCCCAATTCCATTTCAAATGGTGATCGCCGGTGTAGCGGCAATCCTGTTACGCTTTAATGTCCTGGTATCGGTGTCAGTGGTGTGGGTCACTAACCCACTCACCATGGTTCCGTTATTTTACTTTTGTTATCTGATCGGAGTGGAGCTACTGGGAGTCGAGCCGGGACATTTCGAGTTTCAGCTAAGCTTTGGCTGGCTAGTGAAAGAATTAGGAGCCATTTGGCAGCCCTTTTTGCTGGGCTGCTTTGCCGTCGGTGCCATCTCCGCTCTGTGTTCATTTATCCTGGTCAGGGTGTTATGGCATCTTCACTTATTAAGTCGAATCAAAGAACGTGCGCAGCGTTTACATTTTCGTCGTCGTCAAAAGCCATGAATGCTGCCTGGATAGTGCTGCTAACCGCGACCAGTGTGACCATCGGGACCAGCCTTTGTTTCTGGCTATTGGCGCGCACCAATGATGTCGCCTCAACCGTCTGGGTTATGCAACACATCGCCTGCCCGATATTCAAGATTATTGTGCTTTTAATCATGGTCAGCCTGATTTACCCCGTCATCGACGAATCATCTTCCAGCCTGGATTTCTGGCGTGCTATCAGCCAGCAGGGGCATTTCAGCGATCTGCTTAATATACTGTTCCTGGCCGGATTACTCATTGCCTTTATTCCGGTTGTAAGCCATCCGATTATCGCTCTCCCGCTGCAGAGTATTTTAACCATTGCATTGGTTTTCAAATGGCAATATGAAGCGGTAATCGATTCAATTACATTGTTTCCGTCGCTTGCGACACTGGTGAAAATAGTCGTTTATATGATTGTTATTTACTTCATTACGCGAGAGTCGAGTATTCTCCTGTCGCGTTGGATGGATAAGAAATTTACCATTAAAGGAAGTATTCGGCTGGTATCGGATGCGACCTATCTAGTGTTACAGATTCCGGTCATGCTGTTGTATAGCAGTTCGCTCAAACATCAATTGGCCTGATATTTCACGAGGGATACCCTTAATCTTCCGGGCCTAGCATACCGTCTTGCATGCGCCAACGATGCTGCATCCGTGATGCCACCGACAAGTCGTGCGTAACCACTACCAAAGCGGTTGCCATCTGTCGGTTCAGACCGAGCATTAATTCGAGCATTTCTAAAGCGGTATTCTGATCAAGGTTACCGGTCGGTTCATCTGCTAACAAACAGGCCGGTTCGGTAATAAGAGCACGTGCCAGTGCAACCCGCTGACGCTCACCGCCCGATAGCTCTCCGGGTTTGTGTTCTGCACGTTGTTCGAGCCCTACCTGTTGCAACCACTGTTGCGCTTTTAGCAATGCCTGCTGCTTTGACTGCCGGCGAATCAGCAATGGCATGGCGATATTTTCGAGTGCACTGAACTCGGGTAATAAATGGTGAAACTGGTAAATAAACCCGAGATAACGGTTTCGCAGTCGACCCAACCTGGCCTCACTCAGTTTCGACAATGGATCACCCATCACCCGGATATCACCACCGCTAACCTGATCCAGACCTCCCAGCAAATGCATTAAGGTCGATTTGCCGGCACCGGAGGCACCCAGGATAGCGTGACTCTCGCCCGCGGATATTTTCAGATCAACTCCCTTCAGAACCGTCACTTCGAGCTTTCCCTGGCGAAAAACCTTGTGCACCGACGTAGCTTCAATAACAGGCCCACTCATTTCGTCATCCCGTCACTCATAGCTGAGCGCTTCGGCAGGTTTGGTTTTTGACGCCCGGAATGCGGGATACAAAGTCGCCAGCACTGATACCGAGAATGACAACAAGGTAATTCTGACAATGTCGGACTGTTTCATTTCAGAGGGTAGGTCGGTGATAGGATAGACTCCGCGAGGCAGGAACTGGGTCTGAAAAAATTGTTCAAGTGCCGGCACGATAACTTCAATATTCGAAGCAACCACAACCCCGCTGGCAAGCCCCAGTAAAGTTCCAACCAGTCCGATCAAAGTGCCCTGAACCATAAACACCCACATAATCGAAAACGGGGACATGCCAAGCGTTCTCAGTATCGCTATATCCGCCTGCTTGTCGGTAACCACCATAACAAGGGTCGAGACAATGTTAAAAGCGGCTACCGCTACAATCAATGAGAGAATGATAAACATGACCCTTTTTTCAGTGCGAATCGCCTTGAAGAAATTACTGTGGCGCAGGGTCCAGTCCGAGATCCAGTACTTCAGCCCGACCTTCTGCTTTAGCTCCTGCCTAACCTGTGGTGCCAGATCGAGATCATCCAGTTTCAGGCGTAAACCACTGACGCCGCCGTCGAGTCGAAACAGACGACTCGCATCTTCACGGTGGATAATGGCACTACTGCGATCGTATTCGTAAACTCCGATTTCGAAAATTCCAACCACTTCAAACCGACGTAGACGCGGTAAGAACCCGAGTGGAGAGGCATTCGCCTGCGGCGTCACCATGGTCACCTTGTCTCCTGGTACTACATCCAGCGAATTCGCCAGCCCGCTACCGAGAATAATGCCATATTCCCCTGCAACCAGATCGCTAAGCGCACCGAATTTCATTTTCTGGTGTATTTCGGAAACCTCGGGCTCCAATTGCGGATCGATTCCACGCACCAGGGTACCACTGACCGATGACCGGTTAGATAACATCGCTTCTGCCTCGACATACGGCGCACCACCAATGACCGCTGGATGTTCCAGTGTCTTCTCGCGCAATGATTCCCAGTCCTGCAAAGGCCCTCGAAAGCTGGCCACGGTAACATGCGACACCATGCCCAGAATTCGACCCCGTAGCTCGTTCTCGAAACCATTCATCACCGACAGTACGACGATCAGAGCCATAACACCGAGCGCAATACCCAGCATGGATATCAATGTTATAAATGAAATAAAATGGTTACGCCGTTTGGCTCGCGTATAGCGTAATCCGATAAATATTTCGAGAGGTAATTTCATGCGGCGGATTAAAGCATGAATAATGATCGCCCACCACTGTCTCAATACCCTACAGGAACTCTTGTCTGGATAAAAAGGCATGCTATAGTTACTGGCATGAATTTAGGGAGACTAGAGAAGATGCGCACAGGACTTTATACGCTGCTGGTCAGCTTTAGCCTGATGTCACAACCTGTACTGGCTGGCGCTGATTTGACCATACCCGGTCACGCGTCAATATCTCAAAAACAGGTTATGCCCAAGCGTGGCATTAGTATGGAAGCGGTGCTAAACGAATTTGGTGAGCCCGATGAACGTTACGGGCCTATCGGAGAACCCCCGATTACGGAATGGGTTTACGGATCATTCCGGGTGTATTTTGAACATGAGGCTGTGTTGCACTCGATCGATTTAAACACCCTGATCATGCCGCAATAGAACTGCCGAACGATTAACCGGTCTAAAGACCACTAAACCCACTAAACCTAGAAAAATCATAAATTATGCCCGATCTCGCTTGTCTATTGACCCCACAAGAAATATTCACCCTCAAGGGGCACCGAGGTCCTCAGTCGCCCGGAATCACAGATACGAGACTTCTTTCGGTTGTTCCTTGTAGAATCCCATTTTTATCTAAAAACAATGGCCCTGCGCGATCTTCGCGCAAATTAATGAAATTTCCGGGCTAATAACGACAACCAGCGATAGCTGGGTTAGCGGAGTTGTCAATCATGAAATTACTCAAAATGCTCACCTGTTGCTCAGCAGCAACGATAATGTTGTTGTATGGCAGCAGCACACTGGCGGCGGTGGTAAATATTACTAGCGATGTTGAAAGTGTCACAGTCAAGCATGGTGACAAAGATGTCAAAATCATGCGCAATCAAAACCAGAAAAATACCGTCAATCCGGCTTTTGCGAGAACCTCGCGCAAATGCCCGCCCTTTTGCATCCAGCCCGCCACGTTGGCCCCCGGTGTAGAAACCATTGCTGAACTGGAATTGCTGGATTATTTGAAACGTAAGAGCGAAGGCGACGACAGTATTCTGGTAATCGATTCACGCACACCTGCGTGGGTTGCCAAAGGAACCATTCCCGGTGCAATCAATATACCCTGGACCAGTTTCAATCAGGCCAAAGGTGCAGATCCCATTTCGATTGGTGGAATTCTGCAGGAACGGTTCAATGCGATGAATCTTGAAGGCCTGTGGAATTTTACCGAGGCACGCACCCTGGTCATGTTTTGCAATGGCATGTGGTGTGGTCAGACACCTGACAACATCCGCAGTCTGCTGAGTTTCGGTTATCCGGCAAACAAAATTAAATGGTACCGTGGCGGCATGCAAAATTGGGAAATTCTTGGTTTGACCACCGCAAAACCCGTGC
>QIJI01000339.1 GCA_003231795.1 Gammaproteobacteria bacterium | reverse complement strand
GTTGAAAAAAGCCACATCAAGTCATACATATCCTCCTAACCCGGATAATTCATAAACTGGCGTGATGACTTTGTGATGAATGGGACGGACTTTGATTTTACAGGGGATTATCCGATTGAGCGCCGGACTTATTGATCCGGTCGATTGAGGATAATTTTCTGTAAAATCAAAGAACAAGCAAGGGCACGCTCATGTTTATGAATTGTTCGGGCTAGGAGTCTGTCGGACTTAGGTGATCGTAGTGAGGGAAAGGGATTTTGAGTCAGATTTTTCTATCGAATGAGGCAAATAGTTACTCATATTTAACGAATTGGATAGGAAAATCTGGCCAAAATACATTTTCCGCAGTAGATTTTCCTAAATCCGACAGACTCCTAGGTATTAATGTTTTGAGGGTTGTTTTCATGCGTATGGATCGTTTGACCAGTAAATTTCAGGAAGCACTTGCCGACGCACAATCGCTCGCGGTTGGGCGTGACCACCAGTTTGTCGAACCCGTGCATCTGATGATCGCCTTACTCGATCAGCAGGGCGGATCGGTGCGTCCGTTATTTTCACAGGCCGGGATCAATATTAATTTATTGCGTTCGCAACTGGGTGATTTGCTCGACAAACAGGCCCGCGTCGAAGGCAGCGACGGTGAGCTTCATATCTCGAATGCGCTTGGCAAGATGCTGAACGTTACCGATAAACTTGCACAGGAACGCAAGGATCAGTTTATTTCGAGCGAATTATTCGTGCTGGCAGCGATGGCGAATAAAGGATCACTCAGCGACGCGTTGCTGGCTGCCGGTGCCAACCGGAAATCTATCGTAAATGCAGTTGAATCGATTCGCGGTGGCCAGGCTGTGGATAGTGCTAGTGCCGAAGATCAACGCATGGCGCTTGAAAAATACACGGTTGATCTGACCGAACTTGCCGAGCAGGGCAAACTGGACCCGGTGATCGGTCGCGATGAAGAGATTCGACGCTCGATCCAGGTACTGCAACGTCGTACCAAGAACAATCCGGTACTCATTGGCGAGCCCGGCGTTGGCAAAACTGCAATCGTCGAAGGGCTGGCACAGCGTATTATTAACGGTGAAGTTCCGGAAGGATTGAAAAACAAGAGATTGTTGTCGCTCGATATGGGTTCCCTGATTGCGGGGGCCAAATTTCGCGGAGAATTCGAAGAACGCCTTAAATCGGTGCTCAACGATCTGTCCAAGCAGGAGGGGCAGATCATTCTGTTCATCGACGAGTTGCATACCATGGTCGGTGCCGGTAAAGCCGAGGGCGCGATGGACGCCGGTAATATGCTCAAGCCTGCGCTATCCCGCGGCGAGCTTCATTGCATCGGTGCGACTACCCTCGACGAGTACCGACAATACCTTGAAAAAGACGCCGCACTGGAACGCCGGTTTCAGAAGGTACTGGTTCAGGAGCCCAGCGTCGAAGACACCATCGCCATTTTACGTGGTTTAAAGGAGCGCTACGAAGTTCATCATGGTGTTGATATTACCGATCCCGCAATTGTTGCGGCAGCAACCTTGTCCTATCGCTATATTGCTGACCGCCAGTTACCGGACAAGGCTATCGATCTGATCGATGAATCAGCCAGTCGTATCCGGATGCAGATAGATTCAAAGCCGGAACCGATGGATCGGCTGGAGCGCCGCCTGATTCAGCTCAAGATTGAGCATGAAGCGCTGAAAAAAGAAAGCGACGGAGCGAGTAAGAAAAGGCGCAATTCACTGGAACAGGAAATCGCCAAGCTGGAGCGAGAATACTCCGATCTGGAAGAAATCTGGAAGTCGGAAAAAGCGGCGCTTGAAGGTAGTGCGCATATCAAGGAAGAACTCGAACGGGCACGCCTCGATCTTGAAACCGCACAACGCGCAAGTGATTTAACGCGCATGTCGGAGTTGCAGTACGGACGTATTCCAGAGCTTGAAAAGCAGCTTGAGCTGGCCGCGAATGAAGAAATGCACGACATGAAACTGCTGGTAAACAAGGTGGGTGAAGATGAGATCGCTTTCGTGGTATCCCGCTGGACCGGTATCCCGGTGTCGAAAATGCTCGAATCAGAACGAGAAAAGCTGCTCGATATGGAAAGTAGTCTGGCGCAGCGCGTAGTAGGTCAGCACGAAGCGGTGCAAGCTGTCTCGGACGCAATAAGACGATCTCGTGCAGGTCTGTCCGATCCGTCGCGCCCTAATGGCTCCTTTTTGTTTCTCGGGCCTACCGGAGTCGGTAAGACCGAATTGACCAAGGCATTGACACATTTTCTGTTTGATACCGAAGACGCATTGATCCGTATCGATATGTCCGAATTCATGGAAAAACACAGCGTTGCAAGACTCGTCGGAGCGCCCCCGGGTTATGTTGGCTACGAGCAGGGTGGTTATCTGACCGAGGCCGTGCGACGTCGACCCTATTCGGTGATTCTGCTGGATGAGATCGAAAAAGCACATCCGGATGTATTCAACATATTGTTGCAGGTACTCGATGATGGGAGGCTGACCGATGGTCAGGGGCGTACCGTAGATTTTAGAAACTGTGTAATCGTGATGACCTCGAACCTCGGATCTACAGAAATTCAGGCGCTTGCGGGCGAGCAGAATTACGAAAAAATAAAGCAGGCAGTGATGGATCAGGTTGCGCTTCATTTCCGGCCTGAGTTTATTAATCGCATCGATGAGACTGTGGTGTTCCACCCGCTAACCCAGGAGCAGATTCGAGCGATAGCGGAAATTCAGTTACAGGGGCTGACCGCGCGTCTGAAAGAAAAAGATATTGCTTTTTCGATTAGTGATACAGCGATGGATATCCTCGGAGAACTCGGATTTGACCCTGTTTATGGTGCGCGACCTCTGAAGCGAGAAATCCAGCAGGTGATCGAAAATTCGATCGCACGGTCGATTCTGGCGGGTGAATTCGAGGCAGGCGACCGGATTGCGGTTGATATTGATGAAGGGCGGCAATTTAATTTCACCAAACAACGTCTGCATTGAGAACTGCCCCGCATAAATTCTAATCAGGCTGATTAACTTTATAGAATTTGCCGGTATAATCCTGTGACAGCTCAAATTCACGGGTTTCAGGTCGATATAACTAAACATGGCTGTTTTAGGATCTATTCTATTTAATCGGACGCTAAAGCAATTCCTTGATTGTGAGGATTTGCAAAGCGACAAGGGTGTCGCTTTGACCGATAAAATTCGCCATTCGGCAAGGGGTTCCCTTGACCGTATTATTCAGGTTATTCCTGAAGCATCGAAATTGCATGCCAAAGTCCTGAAACAAATCTGCCTTGAACATGTCGAGGGTGGGACTGAAGAGTTGTTCCTCAAAAAGCTCGATGCCGATGCGACCGATGTGCGTTCTGCGACTGCGGAGATATTGGCTCAATCGGCCCAGATCAGCCCTTCAAAACTGTTCAAAAAATTGCACGAATCAAATGTTTCGAAAACCGAGATTATCGATATTCTGGCGTTTCAGCGGGAACAATTGAAACCGGAACTGATCATCGTTAATGCGCTCAAACTCGATAAGGGCCATGCTGAACAACTACTAAAACTAGCCCAGGATTCGGCGCAACCGCTCGATTTAAGCGCGCTCAGATTTGATTCGGATTCGATCAAGAGCCCAACGATTAAAATCATGTTGTTACGCTATTTTGCACAAATTGAGCAGGCCGGAGTGGCCCGACAAATTACCAAATTTTTAACCGACAGCAACAAAACCATCGTCATCGAAGCACTCAAGGCGCTTAAAAATCTGAAGGTTTCTTTTGACGCTTCATCGCTTTTGCCTTTTGTCGAAACCATGTCTGAAACCGAGCGCGAAATGGCGATTGAAATTCTTCGTGTTCAGGCCAATGCCGACCTGGTCTCGAAACTGGCACCCTGGACCTGCGGAAAATCCGAAGATATTCGAGAGATTTTTATCAAGTTACTGGTTAAACATGTTACTCAGGAAGGACTGGAAAGTTTTTTCAAACTGCTCGAGCAACAGGACTGGTATGGCAAAGAGCAGGCACTCAAATCGCTGCAGAAATTTGGGAATGACAAACTCTACAACGCCGCAAGTGGATTGACCGGGCACGATAACGAGTTTGTTCGCGATCAGGCGCAGCAACTGGCGACCTTAAGCAGTGACCCGGCAGATCTCAAGTTGCTGTGGGACAACGCGTTGCATGAGAACTGGCAGATCCGCGAAAAAGCGATTGCATCGGTTGGTAAATCAGGAAATCGTGAATCACTGGGTTTGTTGAAAAAGGTGATTAAGAAGTACCCGGAAACGGCTGTTGTCGCATTACGCGCGGTTTGTGAGCTCGGATTCAGCAAGGGGCTCGAAATTGCTTTTCTTTGTCTGAAGATGCCGGAAGCCCTGGTCCAGCGCGAAGCGATTGCAACCATCGGCAAACTTTCGACCAAACAGCATGCCAAAACCATTCGTGACAAGTTAATGCAGAACGTGCCGAAAATGCAGGCGACGGTGCGCGATACCGCAGGTGAAGTAGTGAATCAACTGACCGAGACCTTTGAATTGAGTGCGCTCGATGTCGATCAGGAACAGTATTTTGATACCCGCTTGATCAAGTTAACCGAAACTCAGGATGGCACTCCGGTTGCAGTCCCGGTAGCTGCAACCCAGGTAGTCCAGTTTTTGAACATCGAGGAACTTAAGGATGGCGATCTGTGGCTTGATCGCTACCGAATCCGCAAGGAAATCGGACGCGGCGCAATGGGCCGGGTCATGCTGGCTGAAGACGAGATGGTCGGTGAAGAACTGATTTTAAAATTCATGCACCCGGAATTGACTGCTGATGGAGGTTCGCGCGAACGTTTTCTGCGTGAAGTGAAGTATTCACGCAAGGTCAGTCATCCGAATGTGATACGTATCCACGACATGTTGTTCAAAGATAATCTGAGTGCTATTTCAATGGAATTTTTTGAAAGTCGAGGCATCGACGAGTTCCTGCGCGAGAAGAAATTTTACGAACCTAAAGAAGGTCTCGATATTTTAATACAGGTGTCGGACGGCATGGCGGCCGCGCACAATCAGCAGGTAATTCATCGCGATCTTAAACCCAGCAACATATTGATGGATGACACCGGGCTGGTGAAAATTGTCGATTTTGGTATTGCCTCGGCTTCGTCCCAGGCCGATGCGACCCTGACTAAAACCGGTTCGATTATCGGTACTCCGGCCTATTTGTCTCCCGAACGAGCCAAAGGTTTAGAAGCCGATCATCGTAGTGATATCTATGCGCTCGGCATCATCGCCTATTGCATGTTCGCAGGAAAACTGCCTTATACTGGCGAACCCATGTCGCTGTTGTTTCAGCACCTGGAAGGCAATGCAGTCCCGCTGCATGAAGTCAAGAAATCGGTCGGGGCACGGGTTAGCCTGCTGGTTCAGAAAATGATGGCCGTGGAACTTGAGGATCGTCTGCAAACGATGGAAGACGTTTCGGCCGCAATCAAGGAAGTACTGCAGAAAATCAGGTAATCAGGAAGCAAAACATGACGATTCAGAACACCATTGAAGCAAAGCTCAGCAGCCAGTTTGACACCCAGTTCTTACAGGTCGAAAATGAAAGCCATATGCACAATGTTGCCCCCGGCTCCGAGTCCCATTTCAAAGTCACCATTGTGAGTGATTCATTTGTTGATCAGGTGTTGATCAAACGTCATCGGTCGGTGAATAAAACCCTGGAAGCTGAACTACAGCAGATTCATGCGTTGGCCCTTCATACCATGACACCCGCAGAGTGGGAGGTCCGCTCAGGCGTTGTAGCCGATTCGCCACTATGCCGGGGTGGTGGCAAAAACCAGTAGCGACTGGCTTGGGGCTCTCTAGATACCTGCTTCGCCGCTCGGGTTGGTGGTGTAAATAGCTGATAATATGGCCATGTAATCGATTGAGTGTCGGTGCGACATCTCGAGAGTATGTTCCATGTACCAGGCTAGTTCGCGTTGTGGAAGCTGATCTCTAAATCCGTAAGCGATCGTATTTTCAAAACCTTCGACCGGCATGCACAAGGTTTGTTTGTGGCAGGTCAGGCGTAAATTGCGATAAAAGCGGGTGAATTCGTGATCGCTGTCGATCAGCAAGTTGAAAGCCATTGCTCCGTGCTCGGCGAGTAAATGATAAAGTGCGCCAATTTTGTTTTTTTCGCTTAGCCAGCGAGGAGACTGCGCCCCGTTGAAGATGTCCACCAGGATCAGGTCGAAATTTTGCTGACTGTGCTGGATATAATGGGCCGCATCGTCATAGACATAGTTCAACTGCGGCCCGGCTTCGGGCAGGATCTTCTTTTGCAACAGGTTTTCGATCAGTTCGGAATCGATATCGACTGCAGTAATGTGACTTTTCGGATAATGGTGCCGCAGAAAATGGAGTAGCGATCCGGCAGCGGTACCGAGCATCAAAATTCGTTCGGGAGCGGGAATAAAAAGTAGGATAGCGATCAGATATTCGAGATTAACCAGCGCGATACGATGGGGTGTTTCCAGATCGATGACGCTTTGTAGCGCATCGTCCGGGCTGCGAAATTCAAGTTTCCCCGCACATTGTTTAATGCTGATTTTATTATAGGCAGTTTCAATCTTGATGTTTTTCAAAATCCGATCCATATTATTTGCTGATAAAATAAGTAACTATGCCAGGGAGCCTATGATCAATTCATGAATGTACGTATTGTGTCCAAGATGATCAATTTCTGCGTTGTGAAACTTAGCAATAGCGGTTGCATACGATGAAATTTACCAAAGCTTTGCTAATAACTAAATTAAAAGCCACGGGTGTTCATCTTAGCCTGAGTATTCTGGTGTTTATATATCTGTCGTACCAGATTGTGTTCAACTGGTATCCTGAACCCTATCTCTCGGTCGATGGTGGCTGGCAAGGGCTACGCCTGATCGGGGCGGTTGATCTTGTGCTCGGACCTTTGATTACCTTCTTGATTTTCGATTTGAGCAAGAGCCGCCGAGCCATCCTGTTTGATCTGATAATCATTGCGATGATTCAGTTCGGCGCGCTGTTTTATGGCGTTTACATGACCTACTATCAACGCCCGGTCGCAATCGTTTTAATCGATGAATTTGTGATGCCCGTGATAGAAGAAAATTTCGGCGAAAATCTGCCCTCGCCGAGTCTGCTGGCAGACTACAGCGATGAAAAGCCACCGATAATATACTCCGATTTACCGCTTGATGCGGATGTGCTTGCCGAGGTTCACCGCATCAAAATTGAAGACAAAGTGCTCGAACATGCACAAATGCAACTGTATAAGCCTAAATCGGAATTCAAGTCAGGTCTGCAGTCGCGTCAGGCTCAATACCTGACACGCATGGATGAGCGTGATGAACGGGATTTATTCGATGACTGGTTGAAGCAGAACCAGAAATCGGCTGATACAGTGCTGGTGGCGCCTTTTAGTGGTCGCTATGGGCGAGTTTGGCTGGTATTTGACCAGGAAGGGAAGTATCAGACCTATTTTGGTTCCAAACAGTGACGTTTCAACTAGTGTGAACAGGCCCTAACAGGATATATCGTAATTCCAGGCCCGCGCACCGGTTGGAAATTGCTCGAGACTATTATAAAATCCCGTGCCTTTTTTGTTTGAGCCATATCCCCGTAGCACCCCGGGGTTCTTTTGCGGAGTTTAAAATGCCGATTTACGAATACCAGTGTAACGCCTGCGATCATCAGTTTGATGCATTGCAGAAAATGAGCGATGCGCCGCTTAGTGATTGCCCTGCCTGTAACAAGCCGGCATTGCACAAAAAGATTTCAGCGCCCCGGTTTCGACTCAGTGGCTCCGGCTGGTACGAAACAGACTTCAAGTCTGACAAGCAGAAAAACCTGACTAAACCGGATACGGGCGACAAATCGAATACGGGCGACAAACCGTCGACCAGTACCTCGACAAAGACGACTACTGCCGACAATGGCGCAAAAAAAGAGGCGACAGCCTGATAGCCTTGTGGCGCTGCCGCTAATTATTTTTCCAAACTCTAATCTCCGGACCAGTCTCTATGCGCACGCATTATTGTGGCGAACTCAATCGCCAACACCTCGACCAACAGATTAGTGTCTGCGGCTGGGTAAATCGCAGACGTGATCACGGCGGTGTTATCTTCGTCGATCTGCGTGACAAAAAAGGAATGCTACAGATTGTATTTGATCCTGACGACGCAGAAATGTTTGCGCGTGCCGAAACTCTGCGCAATGAATTTGTGCTGCAGGTGAATGGCAAGCTGCGTACTCGCCCCGAAGGTACTGAAAATTCTGATATGGCAACCGGTGAAGTCGAGTTGCTGGCGCAAAGTCTCGAAATTCTGAATGCTTCGGAAACACCCCCGTTTCAACTCGATGAAGAAGAGGTGCACGACGACAATCGCCTGACGTATCGCTATATCGATTTACGTCGTCCGCAAATGCAATACCGCTTGCAGTTGCGTGCCAGGGTGACCCATTTTTTGCGTAGTTGGCTCGAGCAAAACGAATTTCTAGACATTGAAACGCCCATGTTGACGAAAGCAACTCCGGAAGGGGCGCGTGATTACCTGGTGCCGAGTCGCACCCACGCGGGTACTTTCTTCGCGTTACCACAATCGCCACAGCTGTTTAAACAGTTGCTGATGATGTCAGGAATGGATCGTTACTATCAGATCGTGAGATGTTTTCGCGACGAGGATTTACGCGCCGACCGGCAGCCCGAATTTACCCAGCTCGATATCGAAACTTCTTTCATGGATGAAACCGCCATTATGGCAATGATGGAGTCGATGGTTCGCAGCCTGTTTGCCGAGCTGATTGGAGCCGATGTCGATGCAGTTTTCCCGCAGATTAGCTATGCCGATGCGATTGAGCGTTACGGTTCGGACAAACCCGACCTGCGTATTTCGATGGAGCTTACAACTATTTCGGATCTGCTCGAAGATGTCGAGTTCAAGGTCTTTTCGGGTCCAGCCAAAGATCCGGAGGGACGGGTTGCGGCGCTGTGCGTACCCGGTGGGAACTCGCTAACGCGCAAGGAAATTGATGGATATACCGATTTTGTGGGCCGTTATGGTGCACGCGGACTGGCTTATATCAAATGTAATGATGTCGAGCAGGGTCGCGATGGTCTGCAATCACCGATACTCAAATTTTTGCCGGATGAAGCGATTGATGCGATCCTGCAACGCACGGCGGCACAGTCCGGTGATTTGATATTTTTCGGCGCTGACAAAGCGAATGTTGTGAATGAGTCGTTGGGTGCGTTGCGCATCAAGGTTGCCCAGGATAGAGACATGGTGGCTGCAGGCTGGCGATTTCTTTGGGTCGTCGATTTCCCGATGTTCGAACATGATGCGCGTGAAAATCGATGGAATGCTTTGCACCACCCTTTTACCGCACCGGCCACCGAGAACTCGGCGGAACTTGAAGCTGACCCGGGCGGAACCCTGTCACGCGCCTATGACATGGTATTGAACGGTACCGAGCTCGGTGGCGGCTCGATTCGTATCCATCGCTTGCAGATGCAACAAAGCGTATTTCGTATTCTCGGTATCGATGACGAGGAAGCGCAGGAAAAATTCGGTTTTCTCCTGACCGCACTCAAATACGGTTGCCCTCCGCATGGTGGAATTGCCTTCGGTCTCGACCGGCTGGTGATGTTGATGGCAGGAGCAAACTCGATTCGCGACGTGATGGCCTTTCCCAAGACGCAAACTGCCTCCTGCCTGTTAACCCAGGCTCCGGCGGCAGTCAGCGAACGCCAGTTGAAGGAACTTTCGATCCGCTTACGCAAACCACAGATTGACACTTGATCGATTGGCAGTGGAATCGACTGGTGGTAGAATTTCGATTCGTCTGACAAATAGATCCAGCCATGGCAGCCACCGCAATCGATCTTCAGCCCTACGCATCTTTAAATGATGAAGATTGCGCAAAGCGTATCGTCAAAGCCAAGCAGACACTTGGCGAACGTCTGATTATTCTCGGGCATCATTACCAGCGTGACGAAATTTTCCGACATGCCGATTATTCAGGAGATTCGCTGAAACTGTCACGCCAGGCAGCCGCTTCGAACGCTGAATATATTGTTTTCTGTGGTGTTCACTTCATGGCGGAAGTTGCCGATATAATTTCGCGTCCCGACCAGGTGTCGATCCTGCCCGATTTGTCGGCAGGCTGTGCGATGGCCGACATGGCCGATCTGGACCAGGTCGGACGCGCCTGGCGGGAACTCAACTCGGTGCTCGATGCCGATGCCGAAATTACCCCGGTTACCTACATCAACTCCGCCGCCAATCTGAAGTCTTTCTGTGGTGACCACGGCGGAATTGTCTGCACTTCGACTAATGCACAGAATATTCTCGACTGGTCATTTGCGCGCCGTGAAAAGGTTTTGTTTTTCCCCGATCAGCACCTGGGCCGTAATACCGGTTACAAAATGGGTATTCCACTCGAAGATATGGTGGTGTGGGATTACGATATGCCAATGGGCGGACTCAGCGCTGCGCAGATTCGTGGCGCCAAAATGATTCTATGGAAAGGTTTTTGCTCGGTACACCAGATGTTCAAACCGGAGCAGATCGAAAACTTTCGGCGCGAAGTGCCCAATGGAAAGGTCATATCCCATCCGGAAGCCAGTTTTGAAGTTTGCCAGATGTCAGACTACGTTGGTTCCACCGAATATATTATTAAAACGATTAGCGACGCCGAGCCGGGTAGTCAATGGTTGGTAGGCACCGAACTCAATCTTGTTAATCGATTGCATCAGACTCTCGCGAGTGAAAATAAAACCGTGCAGTTCATGTCACCCATGCTGTGCATGTGTTCGACCATGTTCCGTATCGATCCGCAACACCTGGCCTGGGTGCTCGAAAACCTGGTTGAAGGTAATGTCGTCAATCAGATCAGCGTAGCGGAAGAGGTGGCCAATAACGCGCGGATTGCGCTGCAACGCATGCTGGAAATTTAACCCTGCTATTTCGGGGTCGAACCATGGCTGACGAAGAAAACGCCTATAGTTACACCACCAGGGCTACGCAACACCTGACCCTCGATAACCTTGATGATTCCGGTTTTAAAATGTGGCGTGGCGAATCGCTGCCCGAACTGACCCTCGCCTACGAATGTTGGGGTGAATTGTCCGACGCGGCAGATAACGCAATCATGATCTTCTGCGGTTTGTCTCCGAGCGCCCATGCCGCCTCTTCCGCCCAGGATACCTCACCTGGTTGGTGGGAATATATGATAGGACCCGGCAAGGCGATCGACACCGATCGTTTTTTTGTGGTCTGCGCCAACTCGCTCGGTGGTTGTTACGGTAGCACCGGTCCGAGTTCGATCAACCCAGAAACCGGACAGAAATACGGTGGCGATTTTCCCGATGTCACAGTAGAAGACATTGCCAGTGCTGGCTATTACCTGATGCGCGAACTGGGTGTAGAACATCTGCATGCAGCGGTGGGTTCATCAATGGGTGGCATGGCGTCGATCGCCTATGCGCTGCAGTACCCCGGAGAAATTGATTACCTGGTGTCAATTTCAGCGGCGACTCAGGCGTTACCACTGACTATTGCGCTGCGATCACTGCAGCGCGAAATAATTCGAAGTGATCCCAATTGGAAACGGGGGCAGTATGGTGATGACAATCGACCTCTAATCGGAATGTCGCTGGCGCGTAAACTCGGATTGGTTTCGTACCGAGCCGCTGACGAATGGAACTCGAAATTTGATCGTAGCCGCATATCACCCGAAAAGCGCTCTGACCAACGGTTTTCGCACGAATTTGAAATCGAAAACTACCTCGAATACAACGCCCAGAAATTTGTTACCAGTTTTGATCCCAACAGCTATCTTTATCTGTCGCGGGCGATGGACTGGTTCGATATATCCGAGCATGGCGATTCGATTGCCACGGGTATGTCGAAACTTGATGTTACCCGGGCTTTGGTGGTCGGAGTGACCACCGATATCCTGTTTCCCCTGCGCCAGCAAAGAGAGGTTGCCAAAGTCATGCGTGATACTGGAACCGATGTCGAATACGTAGAAATTGACTCGGTCAATGGTCACGACGCGTTTTTGATTGATGACACTCACTTTACCCCCGTAGTCAAAAAATTCCTCGACGAGAGTTTGGATTAGATTGTTGCGCCGGCACAACGCTAGTTTGAGGTGGTTTCGATGCTCGGGGATTTCGGAGATCTGACCTGCGGGATCAAGCCTTTTTCAATCAAATTCTGATAGCGATGCACCGTGTTTCGGGTAGTGGTCTTGCAATAGTAAAGCGCATTATCTGCCTCGCCGATCAATTCATCCATTGACAGGGACTTGTTGAAATTACTGTAACCGATGCTGACCGTGACCTGTTTAACATCCGGGAAATCGTGTTTGGCGATTTTTTCGCGGAAACGATCGAGTGATGTTTGTGCCTGCTCGGGTGTAATATCCATCAATATCATTGCAAACTCTTCACCACCGTATCGGAACAGCAAGTCATTTTCGCGAAAAGAGTCGGTCATCAACTGCGCCAGTAGCAACAGTACTTCGTCGCCTAACAAATGCCCCAGTTTGTCGTTGATTAACTTGAAATGATCGATGTCGAGCATCACAAACACCGTAGGTACGAAGTTGATTGCGCGCCGTTTGAGATGGCTGGATCGGTCGAGCAGGGCGATAAACTTTTCGTTGAACGCGCGGCGATTGTAGAGACCGGTTAGCGCGTCGCGGTATGTTCCCTGTAGCATCTGCAGTTGGTGACAGTAAAAGTGAAACAGAAACTGCAGATAGTCTTCTTCGATCAGCTTGTCTGGATCGCTGGATTTGACCAGCAGCACAAATTGTTTGCTAGAGAGTGGTTTATAACTGCAAAACCAGCCCCCAATACTGGCATCGTAGTACCAGCTACTACTGGTGTCGACGCCGAACTCTTTTTTCAGCGTGGCCAGTGTCGGTTCATGGATATTCTGATCGAGTCCGCCGGCGCGGGTTAATCGATTCCAGCGATCTTCGCTGTGTTCGAAAACTTCAACGTCAATTTTGTCGGCATGGCCAGGTGCGATTTGCTGCTGAAATGCCTCGTACAATAACTCGGGGTCATTAATCTTTGCGAGCGCATAAAA
>QIJI01000345.1 GCA_003231795.1 Gammaproteobacteria bacterium | reverse complement strand
TTTGGCGCTTCAGCCGCGACCGCGACACCGGTCAGGCTACTTACGGGCACGGCAAAGGCACTGGCTCCTAGTGCGAGTACCAAATTTCTTCTGGTTTTATTCATTGTTGTTAACTCCTGAATTAGGACTTCGGTGATCTGATATTAGAGGCTGAAAGTCGTAACAGGTTCCATTCTACGATTGCATTGCGTTAGAAACAATTGCCCGTTCCGGCTTAAATCTCTCCTGATCCATCGTTACAGCTCAAGCGAATCTCAAACATTGAACCAAGCCACTTCAAAGGCTGGATGCGGTTTTATTGTGTTTGGCATTTTTGCCGGTAATACCGGCGGTGAGCGTAAATCGCATTGCTTCGTCCATGCTCATCTGACAGGGTTTGGTATCCTTGCGCGGGATTAGCAGAGTAAACCCGCCGATCATGTAGCTCATCGGAATATACACCAGCACACTGTCCCGGTCACGAAATGATTCCGGCAGCCTGGACGGATCTTCCTGGGTAACAAAACCGATCACTTTCATGCCGTTGAAATTAACGATAACCACTCCTCCAAAACCTTCCTTTTTCGGAGAAAAGAAATCGAGCAGGTCACGGATAGCGCGGTAGACCGTTTTGATAATCGGCAGGTGGTAAAGCAGTTGTTCTCCCAGTGCAAATATCTGACGTACAAAAACAGCTTTCATCAACATGCCGACGCCGAAAATTACTAACAGCCCGGCAATACTGCCCAGTCCCGGAAAATAAACGATCTCGGGCAGTACAAAATGTATTGCGGCGCCCAAAACCTGCTCTGAAGTAACCGCCAGCCAGTACAGGAAGTAGAGGGTAAGTACGATCGGTACCAGCGTGATAAAGCCGGTGATCAGGGTAGTAGTAATGGATTTGAACATGATTGGAATTCCCGCTTTTGGTTGCCGCAAATTCTATCAGTATTTTAAGGAGCCTCTGATTAATTCTGGATGAATCGGGTTGTGTTTCAAAATGCCGGAGCGCCGGACCGTTCAGTTCAAGGCGTGAAACGCAAGTAATAGCAGGGCTTTGTTAAGTTTCACAACGCAGAAATTGGTCATTCTCACAACACGTTCATTCATGAATTGATCAGAGGCTCCTTAACCCGGGCTGTCCAATTTGAGTCGCTCGGTCTTCGACTCGATCAATTTTCCAGTGACCCCGTCAACCCAGCAAAATGTCTCGTACCAGTTGATATTTCTGACGCGTTCGCTCGATCAGGTCTGCGGGAATTACAGGTGCGGGCGGGGTTTTGTCCCAGTCCAGTGTCTCCAGATAGTCGCGTAAAAACTGCTTGTCGAAACTGGGCGGGCTGATGCCGGTGCGATATTCATCTGCTGGCCAGTAGCGCGACGAATCCGGGGTCAGAATTTCATCGATCAGGATCAATTCATCATTTTCATCGACACCAAACTCGAATTTGGTGTCGGCGATTATAATGCCGCGCGCACGCGCGTATTCAGCAGCCTGCTGATACAGTTGAATACTGATGCTGCGGATCTGGTTCGCCCTGTCGGCTCCGATTTTACTGATGACTTCATCAAAGCTGACATTGATATCGTGATCTCCAACCGCAGCCTTGGTGGATGGGGTGAAGATCGGTTCAGGTAATTGTGCTGCCTGCAACAGTCCGCTCGGTAACGGGATGCCGCAAATTGCACCGTTGGCCTGATAATCTTTCCAGCCGGAGCCGATAACATACCCGCGCACAATGGCTTCAACTGGCAGTGTCTTGACCCGTTTGACGATAATCGATCGCTCGCGCAGCATTTCAAACTCATCTTTCGACAGGTGGTCACGCAAATCGATATCGCTGATGTGGTTGGTGACCAGGCTGGAAGTCCGCTTAAACCAGAAATTGGACAATTCGGTGAGCAGTTTGCCTTTAGAGGGGATCGGCTGCGAAAACACCACATCGAAAGCCGACAGGCGATCGGTAGTGACGATCAGCATATGTGCATCATCAATCGCATAGATATCACGCACCTTGCCCCGGGCTATCAATTCGAGCTTATCAAGCTGTGTTTCAAAAACTGCGTTGCCGCTCATTAATGCTTCCCGGGATTTGAAGGTCGCGAATCATAGCATAGCGAATTGTTTAAATTGATCGAATCAGGGCTTCCCATTCAAAATCGCGTTATAATCACTCGCTTTTTTGGGATAACCCGGAGCGAACCATGTCAACGCCATTAGTAGCAGTGGTTATGGGCAGCAACAGCGATTGGCCAGTCATGCGAAACACGACTGAAACACTCGATCAGTTTGGTGTTGCGTATCAACTGCGCGTGGTGTCGGCACACCGCACACCAGACTTGTTAGCGGGGTTTGCCAAAGGCGCGCGTGCCGATGGCTTGCATTGCATCATTGCCGGCGCGGGTGGCGCTGCTCACTTGCCTGGCATGCTGGCGGCTAACACCACCATTCCGGTGCTCGGTGTACCGGTCCCTAGCGAACACCTGCGTGGTCAGGATTCGTTATATTCGATCGTTCAAATGCCGAAAGGGGTTCCGGTTGCGACCTTTGCAATTGGTAATGCCGGTGCCATTAACGCGGCACTCTACGCGGTTTCGATGCTGGCCAACAACGATTCTGACCTGGCACAGAAGCTGGCAGATTTTCGGCAACAACAGCGTGACACCGTGCTCGCATTGACCTTACCACCAACAGACTAGTGCTCTTTCAACCTGATAATTACGGATTCAGCGTCCCTGCGGTGTTTCGCAGCAAGGCGCTGTGCGCAGGCAATGGCCGCTCCCTTGTCAAGCACTGCAACGCGGCGGTGGAACACCACAGGGACGCCCTGCGGGTTAGCTTGTCAACGTCCACGGACTGCGTTGCGCCTCTTGACAAGGAATTGGCCATTGTCTGCGAGACAGGCCTTGCCGTGAACGTTGACAAGCTAACTGAACTCGCAATTATCAGGTTGAAAGAGCACTAATGCCCATTTTACCCGGCAGCACAGTGGGTATGCTCGGCGGCGGGCAGCTCGGACGTATGTTCGTCAGTGCAGCTCGTGCCATGGGGTATGACGTGATTGTACTTGACCCCGATCCGTCCAGCCCCGCCGGTGGTCTGGCCACTGAGCATATCGCCAGTGACTTCGACGATACTGACGCGCTCGACCGCCTGGCGCAGCGCTGCGCGGTGATTACCACTGAATTTGAAAATATCCCGGCAGTGGCTCTGGCCTATCTGGCTAAATCTGTTCCGGTTCATCCGTCAGCCAGGGTGTTGCATATCGCGCAGCATCGAAAACTCGAAAAACAGTTTTTCCGTGATCAGGGACTGGCTACCGCCAATTTCATCGCGATCGAAAGTAATACCGATCTTGACGCAGCACGCAGATTTGAATTTCCGGCAATACTAAAAACTGCAATGCTTGGCTACGATGGCAAAGGCCAGGTTAATTGTGAAAGCTATGACGATCTGGTCAGTGCCTTCGAGCAGGTCGGAAAAAAGCCCTGCGTGCTGGAACAGCGAATCAACCTGGCCTGCGAAGTGTCGGTGGTTCTGTGCCGGACGCAGCAAGGTGAAGTGAACTGTTTTCCGATTGCCGAGAACAGCCATGCCAATGCCATCCTCGACGTCACTCTGGTGCCGGCGTCAATCTCTCCACAACAGGCTGATCAGGCTATTGCTGCCGCAACCCGCATCGCCAACGGGCTTGATTATTGCGGTGTACTGGCGGTTGAGTTTTTTATCTCGAGCGATGGTGCCGTGCTGGTAAACGAAATGGCGCCACGGCCGCACAACTCCGGACACTATACGCTCGATGCCTGCGATACTTCGCAGTTCGAACAACAATTGCGGGTGATTTGCGATTTGCCCGCCGGTTCCAGTCGTCAACATACGCCGGTAGCGATGTTGAATCTGATGGGTGATATCTGGCCTGATGGCGCAACCCCGCGCTGGGATGAGGTGCTCAAGCTCGAATCAGCGAAATTACACCTCTATGGCAAAACCGAGGCGCGGCCCGCACGCAAGATGGGGCATGTCAATTGCCTTGGCGCAACCCTCGATGACGCCAAAGCGTTGTTGCAAAAGGTTCGTGAAACGCTGAGCCCGGTTTAATGCTCATCGATCTATTGTCGATGATTTCAATCACGGTTTGATGCCGCGAGCCACGGTATAGGATTTCCCCTGTTTGATTTTTTCGTAGTTCCCGAAGACTTCGTTAAATCCGCGTTTGAAAAACTGGCGCAGCCCGGTAATGGTGACAATATAGAACGAACCGCCGGGCCTGAGATATTTGAGCGCGTCAAACAGGTAGATATAGAGCATTTCCTTGCCCACCTTTGCCGGAATATTGGACACAATGACATCAAACTGTTGAGCGGGAATCTGATCAAATCCATTACTCAGCAGGCAGCTAGCGTTATCGATTTTGTTGATAAGGCGATTCTTTTCAGCGTAGTCGACAGCGACAAAATCTTTGTCCACCATCAGCGTGTGGCCATCGCACGCCCGACGTGCCATATGCAGCCCGAGAATGCCGTAACCACAGCCGAGATCGAGGCAGTCGTTGCCGGAGTCCAGTTCCAGGTAATCAAGCAACAGGCGCGAACCATCATCCACTGCTCGCGGAGAAAACAGGCCCCAGGTGGTTTGTAACCTGAGCCCGTCATGTTCAATCGTTAAGTCCTGCCGTATTTTACGGTTGTATTGTGGGTCATTAAGCACGGATTCAGCACACTCTGGTAGGCTTTACATCGGCAAATGGCTTTGCAACAATGGCGCGGATCTGGCGCCATTATCAATTGGCCCATTATCTATTGGGCCATTATCGGTTGCCAATATAAAGAATACTACCCGGGAGCCGCAATTTATGAAATTTGTTCCAGCTTACAGTTTTATCCTGGCAATGATATTTGCAGGTGGGGTATCGGCTGATGCCGTAATAGGTCAGTCGACATATGCCGCCAAAGGTTGTATCGGTTGTCACGGCGCGGGAGGCGTCAGTGTGGTTGCCACAAATCCTTCATTGAAAGGCCGGAGTGGTGATTTCATTCGTAAAAGCCTGACCGATTTTCGCAGCGGTGCGCGCAAAAATCCGATTATGAATGCAATGGCGGGTGGACTGAATGACGCTGATATCAACAACCTTGCCGATTACATCGATAGCCTGAAATAAAATCTTGGGAAACTCTGATTAAATCAGGATGACTTTTTCAGAGCTTCAGTATGTGTTTTTCAATTTCGAAAACATGCTGGTCGTGTAAATTGAGTTCGCGCAACGCAACCGCCAGTTCGAGCAGATAGTCACTATTGCTGCCGCTCGGACCCGATGCGGCGCAGATATGACGTGCGATTTCAATTTCACTGGCCTCACCCAGCCAGGCTTCGTTCCCGGCTGTGGCAAGATAGGTCAGGCCGGTCGCATGCGAACCATCATCGAATGTCATCTCGGCCGATACCCGCAGATAGCCATTTTTCTCGCGTTCATCCAGTTGCTTGAACACCGTGGCTTCGACCCGGTAAGCGAGTCCTCCGCAGACTGCACCTTCATCTTCGATCAGGGTTACCACCCGTCCCGGATTATCGATCGTACCGCGATGGTCATGTGAGCCTTGCCAGAATCGTCGGCTCCAGTCGCGGATGCTGGCGGGGCGCGATTCAAGAAATGGAAAATCAGTCAGGTAGATCAGGGATCCGTATCCAAATAGCCAGATCTGATCATCTTCGTCTAACGGGCATTGGCGCTGGTTTTGTTCAAAGGTATTTGTCGACATGGTTACCGTGTCCGGGGAATTTCGCTGTTTCGATCAAAGGTAGTTTGTTGTAACTGGTGTTCACATAGCGCGATATTTTGCGCTAGTTGCTGTTCGCGCCGCTGCAGATCATGCGTCGGATTCCGCTCCAGAGCATCGTGGACGCGGCGCAATTCGTGCTGCAAGGCGGCTATTTCCTGTTTCAGTTGTTGTTTGACCGTCACGATAAAATTTTGAATAAAAATCTTGTGCTCTTTCGATATGATAATTACGTATTCAGCGTCCCTGCGGTGTTTCGCAGCAAGGCGCAGTGCGCCGGCAATGGCCATAGTCCTTGTCAAGCACTGCAACGCGGCTGCGGGACACCACAGGGACGCCCTTCGGGTTAGCTTGTCGACGTCCACGGACAGCGTTGCGCCTCTTGGCAAGGACTATGGCCATTGCCGGCGAGACGCGCCTTGCCGCGAACGCCGACAAGCTAACTGAATACGTAATTATCATATCGAAAGAACACTAGTATCGGACCCAAAACCCGGACTGGCAACTATTCCGCCAGCAGTGATGATTCAATATAGTGTAAACAGGCTCTGGCTGAAATCATATCCAATTTGGTGTACATTGCCAGCCACTTGATTTGAGTAAGTTGCATGCGTGATTATCAGATAGCACCGTCCATTCTGGCAGCCGATTTTGCGAAGTTGGGCGAAGAAGTCGATAACGTACTGGCATCGGGTGCCGATATCGTGCATTTCGATGTGATGGATAATCATTACGTTCCCAATTTAACCATCGGGCCGTTGGTCTGCGAAGCCTTGCGCAATCATGGTGTGAAAGCGCCGATCGATGTGCATCTGATGGTGAAGCCGGTGGATCGTATCATTCCGGACTTTGCCAGCGCCGGCGCCAGCTATATTACTTTTCACCCCGAAGCTTCCGAACATATCGATCGCAGTCTTGCGCTAATTCGTGAAAGCGGTTGTCGCTCTGGTCTGGTGTTTAATCCAGCGACCTCGCTGAATTATCTGGATCATGTGCTCGACAAGGTCGACATGATTTTGCTGATGTCGGTGAATCCAGGATTTGGCGGGCAGAGTTTTATCCCGTCAACCCTGGACAAACTGCGCTCGGTGCGCCAGATAATCGACGACTCTGGTTTCGATATTCGCCTCGAAGTCGATGGCGGTGTCAAAGTGGATAACATTGCGCAGATCGCGCAAGCTGGTGCCGATACCTTCGTTTCGGGTTCCGGCATTTTCAGTCAGGCCCGGGATGATGACCCTAACCGCTATGACAGCATCCTGAAAAAGATGCGCGATGTGCTGGTAAATTACGTGTAGATATGGCCGGAATGCTGTGTTAGATTTCACCGCAATCAATGCGGTCTTTCAAATATGACTCAACAACATTTACAGAAAATCGAGGGTATGCATAGCTGGCGATGGTAGTCGCGGGCTGTTCTTCCCTGTTCCACCTTTTCTGTTAACTGTTTCAAGAGTCATCCATGGATTTAAATCAATTCAATAAAATCAGGCGCGATTACAATCGCATCCCGCTGGTGCGTGAAGTCTTCGCCGATCTGGATACCCCGTTAAGCGCCTATTTAAAACTCGCCAACGAGCCCTATAGCTACCTGTTTGAATCCGTTCAGGGTGGTGAAAAATGGGGGCGTTACTCCATCATCGGCCTGGCCTGTAGTACCCGCATTAAAGTGTTTGGTGATCGAGCGCTACTTGAAGTCGACGGTCAGATTGTGAGCGAGGAAGAGACCTCCGATCCGCTCAAATTTATCGAAGACTATCTGAACTTCTTTAAGGTCGCTGAAGCTGATTGCCTGCCCAAGTTTCATGGCGGGCTGGTCGGATATTTCGGATACGATACGATTCGCTATATCGAACCGAAGTTGGCGCATTGCCCAAATCCCGATAAACACGGCACCCCGGATATCCTGTTAATGCTCAGCGATGAGCTGGTGGTGTTCGACAATTTGTCGTCGCGCATGTATTTGATCGTGCACGTCGACCCGGCGCAGAAACAGGCCTGGCAGGGAGGTCAGAACAGGCTCGACGAGCTGGAACAAAAGCTGGCCACGGTACATCTGAAAAGCGAATCTGAAAACGAAGCAAAGCTGGTGAGTGAAAAAGACTTTACTTCCGAGTTCACGCAGCAAGGTTTTCAGGATGCAGTCGATAAAGCACGCCAGTACATTATTGACGGCGATGCGATGCAGATCGTGTTGTCACAACGCTTATCGATACCTTATCACTCGGCACCAATCGATTTGTATCGTGCTTTACGCAGTCTTAATCCGTCGCCCTACCTCTATTATCTGAACCTTGATGATCACCATGTCGTCGGCTCGTCCCCTGAAATTCTGGTGCGCCTCGAAGACGAGGCCGTCACCGTCAGGCCGATGGCCGGAACGCGTCCGCGCGGTAAAACCCAGGAAATCGATCAGGCTCTGGAGCGCGAGTTGCTGAATGATCCGAAAGAATTGGCCGAGCATCTGATGCTGATTGATCTGGGTCGCAATGATGCCGGCCGCGTGAGTGAGGTCGGCACGGTTAACCTTACCGAAAAAATGATGGTGGAGCGTTACTCGCATGTCATGCATATCGTTTCGAATGTCGAAGGTCGCATCAAACCCGGCATGTCCGCATTTGATGTTTTACGCGCGACTTTTCCGGCAGGCACGGTATCCGGGGCTCCGAAAATTCGTGCAATGGAGATAATCGATGAACTTGAACCGGTAAAACGGGGTATTTATTCAGGCGCGGTAGGTTACATCTCCTGGAGCGGCAATATGGATACTGCGATCGCGATTCGAACCGCAGTGATCAAGGATGGACAACTCTACATACAGGCGGGTGCCGGAATCGTTTATGATTCGGTACCGGAAACCGAGTGGGCAGAAACCATGAGCAAGGGGCGGGCTATTTTTCGTGCAGTTGCACTGGCCGAGGCGGGTTTGCCGTCACGGGATCCCTGCGCCGGTGATCGGACAGGAGGTAAATCATGAAAGTCCTGATGATCGATAACTATGATTCATTTACCTATAACCTGGTGCAGTATCTCGGTGAGCTGGAAGCCGAGGTCGAAGTGGTCCGTAACGACCAGATCGATGTTGATCAAATTCTGCATTCCGATGCCAGCCACGTGATGGTCTCTCCGGGACCCTGTACCCCCAACGAAGCGGGTGTATCTATGGCAGCAATTGAAGCGCTGGCCGGCGAAAAACCGGTGCTTGGGGTATGCCTCGGGCATCAGAGTATCGGCCAGGTTTATGGAGGTGACATCGTGCACGCCCGGGAAATCATGCATGGCAAGACGTCCCAGGTAGTGCACCTCGGTAATGGCGTGTTCGAGGGTCTTGAAAGTCCGTTCGTCGCCACGCGATATCATTCACTGGTAATCGACAAAGCCACTATTCCCGATTGTCTCGAAATCACCGCCTGGACCGAACATACCGATGGCAGCCTGGATGAAATTATGGGGATTCGACATAAAGAACTCGCGCTTGAAGGTGTTCAATTTCACCCTGAGTCTATTCTGACCGAGCATGGTCATGCCTTGTTACGCAATTTTCTGAATCAAAGTATTAACAGTTAGGAATCTTATGATGGATATTCAAACTGCAATAAAGACAGTCATCGCGCGGCAGGATCTCAGTCGCGACGATATGAACTCGGTCATGTTGCAGATTATGACGGGCGAGTGTACCGCTTCGCAGATTGGTGGTTTTCTGGTGGGTTTGCGTATGAAAGGCGAAACCGTGGATGAAATATCTGCCGCGGCCAAAGTCATGCGCGAATTGTCTACCCGGGTTGAAGTCAGCGGTGACCATCTGGTTGATACCTGCGGCACCGGTGGTGATGCTTCGGGAAGTTTCAATATCTCAACCGCAAGTGCGATTGTTACCGCGGGTGCAGGTGCGATGGTTGCCAAGCATGGGAATCGTTCGATGACGAGTAATTCCGGTAGCGCCGACGTGCTCGAAGCCGCCGGGGTTAAACTTGATATTTCTCCGCATCAGGTAGCAGTCTGTATTGAACAGGTTGGGGTCGGGTTCATGTTTGCACCGGCGCATCATGGTGCGATGAAACATGCGATCGGACCGCGCAAGGAAATGGCGGTACGTACCATATTTAATGTACTCGGTCCGTTGACCAATCCTGCAGGGGCACCGAATCAGGTGGTCGGTGTATTTGACGGTGAACTGGTTGAACCACTGGCGCAGGTACTGCAGCAACTGGGTAGCCGTCACGTGATGGTGGTGCATGCCGACGACGGTATGGATGAAATCAGTATTTCTGCACCGACGCGGGTGGCCGAACTCAAACAGGGGACGGTTAGCAGCTACACCCTGTCTGCGGCTGATTTTGGTATGGAGAACGCGGATAGTGCAACGCTTAAAGTCGATAGCGCCGAGCAAAGTCTTGCGGTAATCAACGCGGTGCTGGCGAATGAATCGGGTCCGGCACGGGACATCGTCTGTTTGAATGCCGGCGCTGCGATTTACGTATCCGGGCTGACGGAATCACTCGAGGCAGGCGTTGAAGCTGCTGCGCTGTCAATCAGCAGCGGTAAAGCCGCCGAAGTATTGCGTAACCTGGTTGCCAAAACCAATGCCTGATGAGCGATTCTAGACCTGATATTTTGAATCGAATTCTTGCGCGCAAGCAGCAGGAAATCGATAGCCGCAAAAGTCACCGTACGCTGGCGCAACTGCAACAGGATGTAGATCAGGCTGACGCAGTTCGGGGATTTGTAGTATCGCTGCAGAAGCGAATTCAAGATGGGCAATCAGCGGTAATTGCAGAAATCAAGAAAGCTTCTCCCAGCAAAGGCGTGATCAGGGAGGATTTCGACCCGGTTGAAATTGCAAAATCATATCAGCAAGGCGGTGCTAGCTGTCTGTCGGTGTTGACCGATGAAGATTTTTTTCAGGGGCACGACGACTATTTGAATGCGGCGCGAGCGGCGTGCAAGTTGCCGGTTCTGCGCAAGGAATTCATCATGGATCGCTACCAGGTGGTTGAATCCCGCGTGCTCGGAGCCGATTGTATATTGCTGATTGTTGCCGCGCTCGACGATGCTAACCTGGTGGCATTGCATCAGCAGGCCAGATCGCTCGGCATGGATGTTCTGGTCGAAGTGCATGATCGTTTTGAACTGGAACGGGCCTTGCGACTTGACCTTGAATTAATCGGTATCAATAACCGCGATTTACGAACTTTCGATACTCGTCTTGATACCACGATTGAAATGCTTGGGGATATCCCGGCAACTTGTATGGTTGTGACCGAGAGTGGAATCCATACACGTGATGATGTTGCGCTAATGCGCGAACATGATGTAAATGCGTTTCTGGTGGGCGAAGCCTTTATGCGCGTGCCCGATCCTGGGACCGGTCTGCGCGACCTGTTCTTTAGCTAGACCTCATCCCCGCAAATTAATTACGTCGTCCCCGCGCAGGCGGGGATCTTGTGAAGGTGGCGTGTTGTACGATTCCCGCCTACGTGGAAATGCGCGGGACTGCTCAGCGCGTGCCAAATACGACGATGGTTTTTCCGTGCGCTGTAATCAATCCATCTTCTGCGAGTGTCTTCATCACCCGACCTGCCATTTCACGAGAGCAGCCAACAATTTTTGCAATTTCCTGCCGCGTAATCCTGATTTGCATGCCATCCGGGTGCGTAATTGCGTCAGGTTCGCGAGCCAGATCGAGCAAAGTACGTGCAACGCGACCGGTAACGTCCATAAAGGCCAGATTGCTAACTTTGCGACTGGTATTACGCAGCCGACTGGCCAGTTGCGAAGATAACTGAAACAAAATTTCGGGGGTTTCCTTGGCCAGTTGCATGAATTGCGTGTAGTGAATTTCAGCCACATCGCAGGGGGTGCGGGTAATAACCCAGGCGCTGCGTTTGGTATGTTCCTCGAACAAACCCATTTCACCGAAAAAGTCGCCGGGATTGAGGTAGGCCAGTACGATTTCGTTGCAATCCTCGTCCTCGATGACAACGCTAACCGAACCCTCAACAATATAGTAAAGTGTCTCCGATTCGTCCCCTGCATGAATAATAGTGCTACGCGCTGCATACTTTTTAGCATGACAATGGTGCAGGAAGTTATTCAGTGCCGCATTTTCTCTGGGAATGACTTTTGTGATCGGGTTAACTGACATATTTATAATTATCTGTTTAGCGGGCGCTAAACATACCACAAAATTCGGCCCGCAACAGCAATAGGTAGAAACTATGAAGTGTAGAATTAAATGGCTCGATCATATGAGTTTTGTCGGTGAATCCGGCAGCGGACATTCGGTAGTAATGGATGGTGCACCCGAGTCAGGGGGCCGAAATCTCGGAATTCGGCCGATGGAAATGCTGTTGCTTGGATTGGGGGGATGCACCGCTTTTGACGTTGTCTCGATATTGAAAAAATCGCGCCAACCCATTGTAGACTGCGAAGTTGAACTGGAAGCAGAGCGGGCGCAAGAGGTTCCCAAGGTCTTCACTCGTATTCACGCGCACTTTGTAGTTAGCGGCAAGGGACTGGATTCAAATAAGGTCAAAAAAGCGGTCGAGTTATCGGCCGATAAATATTGCTCCGCATCACGAATGTTGGAGAAAACCGCGACCATTACCCACGATTTTGAAATTGTGGACCTCGACTAGTGCTCTGTGCTCGGGGATATCAAATTTATATCCGATAAACTGTGAATGTCATGATCTTGCTGACAAATGACATGGCAGACTTCACCGCTGATGGTAATTCCGTTGCCCCGGCCTGTTCGGCGTTAGTCGCGTGGCGTTGTTCATCGAGACGCATTGACTCAATGATTGCTCGACTGCGCTGATCCTGCTGCGGCAGTTGTTCGAGGTGGCGATCGAGGTGGGCGCAGACCTGTTGCTCGGTTTCCTTGACGAAACCGAGGCTCCATTTGTCACCGGCGGCCCCGGCCAGGGCGCCAATCGTAAACGAACCCCAGTACCAGATGCCGTCGAGCAAACTGCGCCGCTGTTTGAGTTCAGACAGGCGGGTCTGGCACCAGTCGAGATGTTCATTTTCTTCTTCGGCCGCTGCGCTCATGGCCAGGCTAAGCCCCTGTTGCCGGGCAGTTAAAGCCTGACCGCGGTAGAGCCCCTGAGCGGCGACTTCGCCGGCGTTGTTAATCCGCATCAAACCAGCCGCATGTCTCTTTTCTGTTGCCGACAGCTCGCCGTCATCAATCTGCTTTGCCGGATACGCGCGCGGGCTGCCGGATGGCTTCAAATGGCAGGTACTGAGGCCATGTTGTAGCTCGTCCAGCAGGCGATCAGTTAAACTCAGGCGTTGCATCAAGGCTCCGGGGATTCGATTTTTTACAGGTAATTTCGGGGTTTATTATGGGTCATATCCAACGATTATACCAAGCGGGTAAATATCCTTTAAAATCGCGGGTTATCGGCTTGTCAAGCCCCGGTTAATCCGTTAGTATTCGCGCCCTTTGCTAAAGAAGTCAAAGCCTTAAACAGGCTGTAACCGGAATTTTTATGAAAACCTTCAGCGCCAAATCCGAAACGGTTAAACGCGACTGGTATGTGATCGATGCCACCGACAAGATCCTGGGTCGTTTGTCGACCGAGGTAGCCCGTCGTTTGCGTGGCAAGCACAAGCCTGAGTATA
>QIJI01000254.1 GCA_003231795.1 Gammaproteobacteria bacterium | reverse complement strand
CGTCTGATTGCCGTTGTTTAAAATCAGGCCCTGTTGATTGACGTTGAATTGTAGATAACTATTGCGCGACAAGCCCCGCGAATTGGGGTTTGCAATGTTGACGACAGGAACACCGTTAGGTGCCATATCTAGCGTAGTATTGGTTGTACCGTCGACTTCGAGCGCGATAACGCGCCCGGTCAGCACTACGAACAAACTAACTAGTAAGATGAGCTGGCTTCCCGCCCTTTTTTTATTGTCCTTTTGGTCCATCACAATCGACCATACCACATCTTCAGGCCTTATAAGCTGTGAAGCTGATCACAGTTTTTCAGGCAATTATTTGTGCTAAACAGACGAACAATTAGAATTCACATTAAGAAAGTTTTGTAACTATCGAAATCCTATATTTTTTAAAAAATTCGGCTTGCAGTAATACTCGACCACGCAGCGATTTGATCCCGTGCAAAAAAATCTGTACTGAGTGGCTATTTTTGATAATGCGTGAAAATAGGAAGAATATTCGAGCCTCATCACGGAAATCACGCCCTTAATCATTTAATTTGGCTTTTCTGTGCACTGGGGCTAAATTGAGATCCCGAAATATATGGCTACATTAAAGGTAGTTGTATTTGTAAATTGCCTCTAAAATAGCAACTTAATCTAGAATTCACATGAAGAGTATTACCTAACCTATGGCAAAACTGACAAAAATTGTCATCCCTGTGGCTGGCCTTGGCACCCGTGTATTACCGGCGAGCAAGGTTATTCCGAAAGAAATGCTGACGGTTGTTGATAAGCCGGTGATTCAGTATGTGATCGAAGAAGCGGTCGAAGCCGGTTTCAAAGAGATTATTCTGGTTACCCGCGATAGCAAAAAAGCGATCGAAGAGCATTTTCAGCCGCAGCCTGAACTTGAAGCGGCTCTGGCGGCTAAAGGTAAAAATGAAATTCTGGATTCTGTACGTGACATTCTACCCGCTGATGTTGTTATTTCAACGGCGATACAGGATGAACCGCTTGGCCTCGGGCATGCAGTTTTATGTGCAGAGCACCTGATCGGAGAGGAGGATTTTGCGGTCAGCCTGCCTGATGTATTGATTTATCATGAAAGTGGCCACCACAGTACTGACTTGAAAGTGATTGTTAACACTTTTAAAGAAAATAATGCTGCCCAGATTATGGTCGAAGCGGTGCCCGATGATCAGGTAAACCGTTATGGAATTGTCGATTGTAACGGAGCAAAGTTTCACCCGGGTGAAAGCCACAATGTCGTCGCGATGGTCGAAAAACCGTCGCTCGAAGAAGCACCTTCGAATCAATCCATCATCGGCCGATATATACTACCGGCACGAACGATGGAACTTCTCAAACAGACAAAACCCGGTGCCGGTGGTGAGATTCAACTCACCGATGCAATTAATGCATTAATTGCTGAAATGCCGGTACAGGCAAGCAGTATGCAGGGCAAAACCTACGATTGCGGAAATAAATTGGGTTATCTGATCGCTAATTTAAAATATGGCCTGAATCACGCTGAAATTAGCGCCGGATTAAAGACCTGGATCAAACAACAGAATCTATAAAATCATGGCCCTCACCGATAAAAAATACTGGAAAAACCTGCGCCAGCACGCGGTTAAAACCGGAAATTTTCATTTAAGCGATTTGTTTGATGATGAGGCAAAGCGCTTTAACGATTTCAGTTTGCGCCACGGTAATTTGCTACTTGATTACTCCAAACAACGAGTGACCCATAAGACGACCGAACTGTTGTGCGGTCTGGCCCGTGAATGCGATCTATCAGCCTGGATTGAAAAACTGTATTCGGGCGATGCCATTAACAATTCCGAAAACCGGGCTGCCCTGCACACTGCCCTGCGATTGCCTGAGGGTAGCGAACTTACTCTCGACGGCACCAATATCGTCGACGGCATCCACGACACCCTGTTACGTGTGCAGCATATTGTTGAACGCGTACATGCCGGGCAATGGCGCGGATACTCTGGAATGCCGGTTAACACGATTGTCAATATCGGTGTTGGCGGATCGGACCTCGGCCCTTTTATGGCCAGCAAGGCGTTGGCCGATATGCGTCGTCCCGAAGCTCGGGGTCTCAAGATATTTTTCGTTTCATCGATGGATGGCAGTCAAATTGCTGATCGCCTGGAAACCTTCAATCCGGCCACCACGCTGTTTATTATTTCATCCAAATCATTTACTACAATTGACACGCTCTCCAACGCCAACACTGCTTTGCAATGGCTGCGTCAGGCCAGTGGGGCCAGTGACGAAGTTCTATACCGACGACATTTCATCGGCATATCCGCCGATTCGCAAAGAATGGGAGAATGGGGGATTCCATCGAATAGCCGCCTCGAACTGTGGGACTGGATCGGAGGACGATACTCAATGTGGTCGGCGATCGGATTACCGATTGCGCTTGAAATCGGCATGGATGGCTTTCGTGCCATGCTGGAAGGTGCACATTCGATGGACCTGCATTTTCGCGAAACTCCGTTCGAAAAAAATCTGCCGGTTATGCTGGCACTAGTTAGCATCTGGAATGTCAATTTTCTCAATATCAGAGCACACGCAATATTGCCGTATGACGGACGCTTAAGTCACCTTCCCGCTTATCTCGAACAACTTGAAATGGAAAGCAATGGAAAGAGCGTGAGTCGAAACGGTGATGAAATCGACTACAACACCTGCCCCATTTTATGGGGTGAAATCGGACCCAATGCGCAACATGCTTTTTACCAGCTATTGCACCAGGGTACCGAATCGGTGATGTGCGATTTTGTAGTAACGGCGAGACGCTATCACGATAGTGGTAATCCGGAATTACAACAGCAACATACCTTGACGCTCGCAAACTGTCTGGCACAATCACGAATTCTCGCCCTTGGCGACAGGGCGATCGATGACGATGTTACTGCCCCCTTCTTCAAACATTATCGAGGTAATCAGCCCAGCACCACAATACTGCTGGACGAACTGACACCCTATAGCTTCGGCCAACTCATCGCGCTTTATGAACACAAGGTGTTTGTGCAGTCGGTGATCTGGAATATAAACCCATTCGACCAATGGGGAGTTGAGCTCGGTAAGCAGATGGCAACTATGCTGATTGATCCGTTATCCGGTGAAAATTCACAATCCGAATTCGACAGTTCGACCCAGGGATTATTGCAGCATATCCTCAAACAACAGCGGACCCGGTCATGAAAATAGCGGTCTGGGGTGAAGAACTGACCGCCTGGGTCACGGCCGGCGCGCTTGCGGCGACGGGTAACGATGTTAATTTCGTCAGTCATAGCCAGATTAAAGACCCCATCACGCTGATGGGGAGCAGCATCCGTAACGAACCCGGTCTGCGTGACCTGGTGGTGAACGAATTCGAGCACAAGCGCATGCGCTTCGTGCAGGACCGAACTGCCCTTGGCATACAAACTCATATCCTCAGCATGAATCCAAGCCAGTTTGACGACGCTCACGATATCGTTAGCAATATCGCGAGCAAGCACGATGGGCCATTGTTGGTCATCAACCAGAGTCATTTCGGCGTGGGCGCCACCGACAAACTTCAATCGTTGTTGAATAAACGTAACAAGCAGGTGGTCGCCTATTTTGCCGAGAATATTTCCGAAGGTGAAGCGCTCGACCGGTTTCGAAACCCTAAATCGCTGATTCTGGGATGTGATGTGCCCGAAGCTACTTTAACTATTGAATCACTATTTCGGCCTTTCAGCCGTCGGGTCGAAAATCGATTCGTGATGAGTCCCAAAGAAGCCGAGTTCACCAAACTTTCGATCATCGGCATGCTCGCGCTTCGTATCGGTTACATTAATGAGTTGGCGAATCTTGGCGAACTACTCGGTGTAGACATCGATGTGATTCGCCAGGGGATGGGGGCCGATCCTCGTATCGGTCGTCATCATCTGGCGCCAGGATGCGGCTTCGGCGGTAACACCTTTCCGCAGACCCTGAGCAGCCTGGCGCAGTTATTGTCCCAGACCACCGAATCGACGCTGATGCAAACGGTGTTGCTCGAAAACGAAAAACAGAAAGAACTACCCTTTCGCAAACTGTGGCAGCATTACGCCTGCGATCTACACGACCGTAAAATCGCGATCTGGGGGGCGTCGTTCAAGCCGGGCTCTGCGTCGCTCGATGCGGCACCGAGCCTGAAGGTAATCGATGCTATCGTTGCGCAACAGGCCGAAGTGCGGGTTCATGATCCGGAGGCTAACGAAAACGTGCAACATCTTTATCATAACAGTCCATATGTCAAAACAATCACCGGTAAATACGATGCGCTCAAGAATGTAGATGCGTTGTTAGTATTGACCGAATGGCCGGAATACTGGTCACCCGATTTTGAAATCATGCTCAAGCAGATGAAAACTCCGCTTATTATTGATGGCCGCAATATCTTCAACCGTAAGCAGATAGAGTCGTTGGGTTTCACTTATTACAGCATCGGACGGTAAGCAGAAATTAATCCTCGGTCACATACAAGGGATAACGCGGGCGAGCGAAGCTGGATGCTCAGGCTATCCGAAACCGCGGTTTGACAGACTAGTTACTTGAATAGTTGGCGGGTGATATGCGGGGGCAGGCGTCCGCTGCGTTCGACTCGATACTTGTTGTAGCCGACACTGGTTGCTACCACGCCCAGCACTGTTTTTACATTCGTGTCGATACCTGACTCACCGTCAATTCGAATATTAATTTTGTACAAACCACCGGGTTTGATTTCACCATCACCTTTGACATCGAGACTCGCGTCAAGATCCTTGATCACGAATTCGTAACGCGTACTGTCACCTTTGAAATCTACCTGGTAGTCGCCAATATTGATTTTTATGCCTTCGTCATCGAGGCCGAGATCACGCCAGACCAGCCTACCATTGATATTAGCGGGCCTACCCTCTAAATAGCTCAGTTGGTCAATCGTCAGTTCGAGCCTTCCTGCCGGTTGGACTAGCTGATTCGGCACATGCTCCATCAGTTCGGGAACCGCATAATCTATCCGCGTGTTTGAGATCTCGGCGTCACCGTTCAACAGGTCGTAAGCGGCCTGGATTTCACCTCGGTCATACTCGATGCGATAGCACACTTTGAGCAGCCCAATACAGGAGGGCATGTAGCGATAACGCAGATTACGCAACGGGAATCGATTGATGGTAATTTCGCGTGCCTTGCCACTGATCAACGTACCATCGATTCCCGACACCTGGATCGATTGCGGCAATTTAACCCATTGCATCAGATGTTGAACCGGCAGATTGAACAGCAGCGCAATCACCAGACACAACAAAAAAAACAGCGTGAACTTCCAGGTCTTGATCATTTACTGGCGCACCAGAACGATGCTGCTATCGACGATACCGGGAGTATCGGCAGTGGTAATCCGGATATCTTTGATATCAAGGCCGCTGGCGTGTATGCGCGCGACGAAACCGATAAGGCGATTAAAATCGACCGCGCTGTAGCGCATCCTGATTTCATCGTTTCCAACCGGAGACATTTGCGATAGCTGATTGTTCAAACCCTGGCGACGTACCGCCTGATCAATAAAATTTGCAAGGGTTCCTTCAATTTCTCCTGCCGTAATCTCAGCGCCGGCAATCGGTAAACCCGGTACTACCGAGCGCATCCAGTTCAGGTCGGCGTTGTGTTGTAGAATGGACTCACGTAATTCAGTCTGTCGTTGCTGATAAGGTTCGATGATAAGTGCATCGAAGGCTATCGCGAGCACTACCAGCAATGCCAGCGCAACAATCGACTTCTCCCGATTCGAATACTGCGCAAGGAAATTAGCCATCATCGCCCCCCCTTAACACCAGGCGTGCGGAGATTAAATCAGGCTTTATACTCAAATTTTCAAGCTTGGCATTAACACCCTTTTTTACCAGGGCGTTCTGCAACGCTTCGATACTCTGCAGCTTTTGGTCGCTGATATCGATGTTTAGTCGCTTGTTCTGATAGCCAATCCGAGTGATGCGGATTTCGGGATATTGATTTTTGGAGTTGGTGAATTCGGCCAGTAGTTGCATAAAACCCTGTTCACCCTGCCCGGCCTGTAATTGTTTCATGCGTTCGATCAGCAGCTTTTTGAAGTTATCATCGGGATCGGTATCGTCAGGCAAAACAGATTGAACCAGTAGATATTGCTGCTGTTTAATATCGGCCAGTTCAGCTTCGAGTTGTTGCAACGCAACTGCCTTGTTAAAGGCGCCGGCCACAAACAAGGCAGCCAGGATCAAACCGATCCATTTCCACATTTTCCCGAGGTCCAGCCAACGCGAAGACATCTGATACTCACGCTGTTGCAAGTCGATGCAGGGAGCACCCACAAAACCGGGCAGGACAGCGGCAGCATCCTGACGTTCGAACCGAATGTTTTCGATCACGGGAAGGTCTTCATTCGTCGGTGCAAAACATTGTACCGATTCGAAGTCATGATCGTGTCTGACCAGTTCCAGCATTGCCGGCAAAGCTGCTGCATTACACTTGAGCCCACGATAAGGGCCGTAGCGTAATAACCAGCCGTCATATCCGGCGATCAGGTTCATCGAATCACCATTCGGGCATAGAAACAATTCAGGGATAACCCGGGACAAACGCAAGCCATAACTGCGTGACAAAGCCATGCAACGGTCCATGATGGATTTTTCAACAACCGCAATCGAAATCGGATTTTCCGAAGTATCGCCCAGTGCGAAATGCTGTGACTCGATATCCTGGGCCAGTTGATCTTCAACCTGGTACTCGATCGCCGACATTACCTGCCGACCTGCTTTCTCAGGCAATTCAACCTGAGTCAGGTAAACGCATTGCTGCGGAATGAGCAAAATAACGGGGTAAGGATTTTGCCCAGTGATCGATGCTAGATCAGCTTCGCTGCCTGACTGCCAGTCAATTTCGAGCGAACCCTGCTGCTCATCAAAAGCCGCCCAACGAAACGAATCGAGTTCGGCGTCGGCAAACTGGATTAACAGCTCTGTCATCAGAATTGCCCCAGCGTGCGGTTCAACACCATCGTTTTACCACTGCTGCTGCGATATACCAACGACGTCAGGTTGTAAATCTGATCACCTTGTACAACCTGTCCATGTGTGCGGAAATATTGCGTATCAACCGACAGTCCTTCGGTTTCAATCGGTAACTGCATGCGCTCAACAAAATCTTCGATCGACTCGAACACGTCGTCGCCACGTTCCTCGATCAGTTTTGACGCGTCGATATCGTCGGCGAGACTTTCGTAAATGACCGTCGACATGGTATTGACGTTAATTGAAGTAGGTGGAGGCAAGGCAGTGATATGGGGTTGCAGCAGTTCAAAAATCTCCGTAGTGACATGTTGCACCAGTAGCAGCTCACTGATGTCGACCATGTCGCGATTGGCGACGCGATAGGTATCATAGTTGTCTTCGGCACCATCCGGGTACCTGATATCAAAGTCCGGATCTATCCAGTCCATAAGCGCAGGTATAAACCGGTCGTCGACGCCGAGATTATCGCACAAACGCTTAAATCGGGTTACTGCGATTTCCGAAGTAATTAGCGAATTCAGATTAAATTTGGCTTGATCGTCTTCGATATACCCAGTCAGGTACCCGCCTTCAATCGGCAGGCCGGGAATACCCCCGGCCCAGTACTCATCAAGGCTGTCGGTTTCAGACTCTTCCCGGTCTTCTCGCAAGTAAATGCGCGCCCAGTCTTCAAGGCCAATGGCATATAGGGCGGCACGATCAGACAGAAAGATATGCGCGGTTTTACGAATGGTAAATTTTTCTTCGTGCGCGATGCTGACCGCCACCGTGGTCGCGATCACCACGATTAATATCGCCAGTAACAAGGCAACGCCACGTTGTTTACCGGGACTAGAGAACACCTTTAGGCACCTCCAGCAAGCGAGTAATATCGCCGATATCTTCCAGTTCGAAATTTACCGCAAGTATAATCGGAGCGCCGGTAGACTGGCTGCTCTCGCTCGGCCATTCGCGAATTACCTGGCCGGAAGAATTCTGAAACACCACTTCCATCGATTCGATATTATCGAGTAAAACCCGCTCGATCGGTTCTTCGCCAATGCCCTGATCGATTGAGGACCAGTGGCGTCGCAGCAGTTTGTTGTCGACCACCAGATACTGCACCCGTTGTAAATTGCTTCGCTTCTGACCGAGCAGATTGCTCCAACCACTACGAGTAAAAGTAATGACATCGTCTTCAATCAGAATATTCCCCTCTTCGTCGCCATACTGATTTCTGATTTTGCGTGGCGAAACCTGCATCCAGTCACGATTGAAATAAACGACCGCGAACTGAATATCTGATAAACGATCATTGGCGCTGGTGACGGCCTGACCGGTACGGGTCATCTGCGCTATGCCACCGAATGCAATCACTCCGATTAATGCAAAAATCGAAACCGCAATCACCATTTCAAACAACGTAAAGCCTTTGTTTCGCGTCATCCCTGTTTTTCCACCCGCCATTCCTGTCATTCCGATACGTCGGACCGCCGCGCAGGCGGGAATCTTACAATTAGCCGCTCGTGCTCGACCAGATCCCCGCCTGCGCGGGGATGACAGAGGTATTTGCGGGGATGACGGATGATATCGCTGAGATAACGGATGATATCGCGAGGATGACGGATTTGAGGTGATAGATGAAAATGTCATAATCGTGCAATAAACCCGGTCAGACTCGCCTTCAAACTGTCATCGCCATCGAGAAAAACATCAACATCAAGCCTGCGCAACGAAGGATCATCCGTTTTTGATATCTTCATCTCCCAACGCCATTCGATATTGGCCATTTCGGTAGTCCCTTTGGTACTGCTGACGGTGCCCCAGGTACGTTTGGCTCGATGTAACGCAATCTGGTTTTGCGCGACCCAACTGGCAATAGTCTTTTGCTTCAGGTAGGTCGCCTGCCAGGCCGAGTTTCCGGTAGATTCAATCAAAGCACCCAGCCCGATAGTAATCACCAGCAAGGCCACCATAACTTCAATCAGCGTAAATCCTTTAAACTTATTCACGACAACGGCTCCGGACCGGTCATCAGCACACCGCCGATCAGATTACCCTCAAGCACTATCCCTGACTTCGTCTTACTGTCACTGATGCGCCATTCGAACGGCGTCATTTCACCACTGGCAAGAATCAGAATATGCGGCAAAGCAACATCTTTTCGGGTGGTGTCGACGATCTTGTCATCGATTATTAACTGCGAGAGTTGCGATTCGGTCAGCTTGATTCTGGTGAAAAACGAGTCCGGCGCGACAAGCCACTTTCCTTCATTGAATTCAAGCACCAGAAATCCCGCATCCTGCACCGAAATCGCATAGTTGCGATTTTCAAATACGGCTTCCTGATTGAGCAAGTGGAATAGCTTGCCAAGATCTTTACCCACACGCTTCAGATCGCGCGTGTCATCACTGAGCCCGATTGAAAACTGCATCATTGAAACAGTGAGCCCGATGATTGCGACCACGATCAGCAACTCCCACAGGGTGAAACCCAGTTGCGAGCGACTGCAGATCAACCCGGTTTTATGAGTCGAGATTCCAGTTTCCGATGTCGGCAGCTTCATCCGTTCCTCCGGCTGCAGCATCAGCGCCCATGGTATATACGTCAAACTCGCCATTAGAACCCGGATATTGATACTGATAGGGATTGCCCCAGGGATCCTTGCTGAGCTTTTTGATATAACCGCCGTTGCGCCAGTTTTTAAATTCGCCCCCGGATGGTTTATTAATCAATGCTTCGAGTCCCTGATCGTCCGACGGGTAGAGAAAATTATCGAGTTTATAGAGCTCGAGCGACGATTCGAGCACGCGAATATCGCTTTTGGCTTTGCTGATACGTGCGTCGTCTACGCGACCGGCTACCTTCGGGGCAATATAGGCTGCCAGGATCGCGATAATGGCGACTACAACGATAATTTCCAGTAGTGTGAAACCCTTCTGGGCCTGTGCTCTGTTCATGTTAGTTTGAGTGTTCCGTTTGACCATAGTTCATTGTATACGTAGCCCAAATGAGCGCAATTGCAATTGCTATAAGCAAGCCATACAAATGCGCGTCGACGATAACGCGGGCACCGATCATCTCACCGGTGTTGAAATCGTAAAAATCAAACTGTTCCATAACCACTTTGATCACTATCGCGGCGATGACCAGCATAGCGATTAGACGGTCGTGCGCAAACAGGCTCAGGGCGCCAAGAATGAATAATCCGTAAAGTACCCCCGAATGCCCGGCATAGCTCACCAGGTCGGGATTCAGGAAAGTAAACAGGATCGAGATTCCGACGGCCAGACATAGTGTCTGTAAAACCCAACGCCTGATTGACCATCCCGGTGACGTCAGGCTCACCATAACCATCAGACTGAGGCTATTGAACAGCCAGTGTAACCAGCCAACGTGCACCCAGTGCGCCGAGACAACCCGCCAGATTTCCCCGCTGGTCACCCAGTCTTGTTCATAACGGAAGTATTCGGGCCCGATCACCTGCAGCAATGCCATGAGCGGAATAACGATCGCAACAAAACGCCAGTCAGGAGATTGTCTGACCCGATCCCACATGCCTACACCAACTCGTTCATGTCGAATATGGGGATCAGGATGGCCACCACGATAAACAACACAACCAGTCCCATCAGCAAGATCATCGCGGGTTCGAACAATGCAATGAATAGCGCTGTCACCCCGGAAAACTCGGTCTCTTCAGCACGTGCACTGCGTTCGAGCATGTCACCCAGCTTGCCGCTGGCCTCGCCATTTTGAACCAACTGCAACACCAGCGGACTGAAATAGCCGGTATTATCGAGTGCCACTGAGATATGTTCACCTTCACGTACCCGGTCCGCCGCTTTTACAACAGACTCCCGTATCGGTTGACTGTTGATGACTTCGGTTGAGATGTGCATCGAATCGAGCGCGGTAACACCACTGGATACCAGAATGCTCATGGTGCGGGTGAAACGTGAAGTGTTCGATAATTTAACCAGGTAGGAAATATAGGGAATCCGCAGATAAAAACGATCGCGTATTTTGCAAAACCCGGGAAACTTCAGCAACTGAAAATAAATGATAATCGTGAGTACGACGCCTATTATCAGCGCCACACCATAGTTCTTGAAAAAATCCGAGATTGCGATCAGCCATTGCGTCACTATCGGTAGTTCCTGATCGAAGCCTTCGAATACCTGCACAATTTTCGGCACTACAAAAGTAAGCAAAAGCGATACCAGGATAAAGGCCACCACTGACAGCAAGATAGGATAAATCAATGCCTGGCCGGTACGCCGTTGCAGGTCCTGTCTGGCTTCCATATGATCGGCGAGCCGTTCCATAACCACATCCAGCAGACCCGATTGCTCGCCGGCATGCACCGAGGCGCAATACATCGAATCAAAAATTCGAGGAAATTCCCTTAACGCTTCAGACAACGGAAAACCTTCCAGAACTCGAGCGCGCACGGCGAGTAAGACACGTTTTGCCTGTTGTTTGGGTGTTTGTCGGGATACGGCATGGTAAGCCGATTCAACGGGTTGGCCAGCACTGATCAAGGTTGCCAATTGCCGCGTAATCAGTGACAGTGTCCGAACATTGATCTTTTCACGACGACTACGACTGATTCCGGATGTTTGGCGGGAAGATACCTCCCCGATTTCGAGTGGCATCAAACTCATGCCACGTAACTGCTGACGCGCCTGCCTGGCGGTATCCGCCTCAATCAACCCCTTCTGGGTCTTGCCATCGACATCAATGGCCTGATACTCAAACGCTGCCATAATCCTGTCATCCCGCAGCTTGACCGCGGGACCCAGTCTCTAATTCAAACGTCATTCCTGCAATATTGTCGTCTTTGCCGCCCCCGAGCCGATACGTCGGACCGCGGGAACTATCAAAACTAACCCCCGTCATTCCAGCGAAAGCAGGAATCTCGTAGTCCAGAGCGTTAATATCACCCACCATCACGAGTCACCCGCAAAACCTCATCCAGCGACGTTTCACCCTGAAGCACCTTGCGAATCCCGTCATCGCGCAAACTATGACTCCGGGTCCGACAATACTGCTCCAGCCGAGTCTGACTCACCCCGTCATGGATCATGCTGGAGAGTTTGTCATCGACCTCGATCACCTCGTAAATTCCATTACGACCGCGGTAACCCATCTGCAGGCAGGTGCTGCAACCGTTGGCCTGATAAATCACGTCATCGGCACTGATCTCAAACCCGTTGACCTGCTCCACTTCCAGTTTTGTCACCGTCTTACAATCCGGGCAAATATTACGCACCAGGCGCTGTGAAATAACACCGAGTAGCGTCGAAGACAGCAAAAAGGGTTCAATTCCCATATCCTGCAGTCTGGTAATGGCACCGACTGCGGAATTCGTATGCAGCGTAGACAATACCAGGTGACCAGTCAGACTTGCTTGCACCGCGATTTGTGCCGTTTCGTTATCGCGAATCTCCCCCACCATGACCACATCCGGGTCCTGGCGTAATATCGCACGCAACCCTTTGGCAAAGGTCATGTCAACCTTGGTATTAACCGGGGTCTGCCCAATACCATCGAGATCATATTCGACCGGGTCTTCAACGGTGAGAATATTGCGCTGCGTATCGTTTAGCACAGATAACATCGCATATAAGGTTGTGGTTTTTCCCGAACCCGTCGGCCCGGTAACCAGAATGATGCCATGCGGCTTCTGAATCATATTCTCAAGCCGGGACTGTTCCTCAGAACCCATACCCAGTTGCTTTAAATCAAGTCGTCCTGCCTGCTTATCAAGCAAACGCATCACCACCCGTTCACCGTGGCCCGAAGGCAGCGTCGAAACACGTATATCAACCGGTCGGTTAGCCACCTTGAGCGCAATACGCCCATCCTGCGGCAATCGTTTTTCAGCGATATCGAGTTGCGCCATCACCTTGATGCGCGAGCACAGCAGACTTGCGATCTGACGCGGCGGTTCGAGCACCTCACGCAGCACACCATCCACCCGAAAACGGATCGATAAACGTGATTCAAAGGGCTCGACATGAATATCGGACGCATTTTCCTTGATTGCTTCGGTAATCAGCGCATTGATAAGGCGAATTATCGGTGCGTCATCGTCACTTTCGAGCAAATCCTCGGGCTCAGCCAGCTCGCGTGCAACATCATCAAGATTAAGCTACCCACCAATTTTTTCGGCCTCGGTAAACGAAGTATCACGATTGTTTTCAAAATGCCGACCCAACAGCCGATTAAATTCGATATCCGACTCGATTTCGATTT